>PLWR01000627.1:0-2797 GCA_003165615.1 Acidobacteriota bacterium
GTGGTGGAGCGCCTCATCGCCAAGCGGCGGAAGTACAAAGAGCTGCGGGACTCGGGACTCGGGGCTCGGGATTCGGGACTCGGGATTCGGGACACGGGATTCGGGATACGGGATTCGGGATACGGGACACGGGAACCGGGGCTCGGGATACGGGATTCGGGATACGGGATTCGGGAACCGGGGACCGGCAGCCGGGAACCGGAATCTGAAATTGGGAATCCGGAATCGGAAATGGGTGGCTCGCTGCGGAATGCAAACCCCGAGTCCCGAATCCCGAGTCCCGAATCCCGAGTCCCGAGTCCCTCCGCCTGTAAACAACGCCGCGACGTGCTGAAGTGGCTGCTGGTTTGCTGCTTCGGCTATACCGGCTACAAGAACGCCCGCTTCGGCAAAATCGAAGCGCATGAGGCCATTAATGCCCTGGCGCGGGAGAAATTGCTGGTGGCGAAAGAGGCGGCGGAGCAGCGCGGCTTCCGGGTGCTGCACGCGCTGGTGGACTCAATCTATGTGCAAAAGGACGCTAGTAGCGCCGAAAGGACGAAACTGGAAACTGGAAACTTGAAACTTGAAACTCGCGAGGCACCGGCTGAATTCCGAATTTCGAGTTTCCAGTTTCCAGTTTCCAGTTTCCATTCTGTTCTCCGCGTGGAATACGAGCGCCTGGCCCAGGAAATCGAGCAGATCACCGGCCTGCCCCTGGCTCTCGAAGCCGTCTACCGCTACGCCGTCTTTCTGCCTTCCCGGCAATCGGCGGAGATCCCCGTGCCCAACCGTTTTTTCTGCGTGTCGGATGAAGGCGAACTGAAGGTGCGGGGCCTCGAATGCCGCCGGCACGACACTCCGCCCTTCGTCACGCGGATGCAGCGCGAGGTGCTCGAGATTTTGGCCGAGGCGCGGGACTTCGCGGGCTACTGTGACAAACTCCACGAGGCGCGGGAAGTTTACGAGCGTTACCAGGAACGGCTCCGCGACGGCACAGTGCCGGCGGAAGAACTGGTGATTCGCAAGCGCCTTACCAAAGCTCCCGAGAGCTATCAGAAAAACAGCTCCACCGCCATCGCCGCGCGGCAACTGGACCGCGCCGGCGTGAAATTGCGGCCGGGCGAGAATATCGAGTTCATCATTACCGACGCTCGCTCCTCGCTGATCGACGATCGCGTGCGCGCCTGGACCTTGTGGGAAGGCTGGAGAGGTTACGACGTGGAAGCCTACGGGAAAGCCCTGAAGAAAGCGTTTGAACCCGCCGCGCACTTCGGGAGAGCAGTAGGCAGTAGGCAGTAAGCAGTAGGCAGCGAGCGCTGACTTAGGACGCCACCCCCGATGGCCGCACATTGTACTTCCACCGGGCGTGGATACGAAGCTTTACACGAATCGCGCAACGGGCGCAAGTTCGCAATGCGAAAGCCGCTCACTTTTTCTGCTGAAACGTGCTGAGAGAATACTTGCGCGCCAGAAGCTGGGCCTCATCGCTATCCAACGGATCCAAATTGATGCCGACCGCGCTTTGGGTCAACTGGCCCCCAACCTTAAAGTAGTACGTCCTTCCGGCCTCGGCGGTAAAATGGGCCGCCGCAGTCTTGCGGGTCGCATTTACACCCGGACCCAGCCATGTTTGCCAGCTTGCGCAAACGTGATGTTCTCCGGGATCAACTGAAAAAAAGAAATACGAATTGCGCTGCGTCGCCCCCACCCACACGCCATCGACGCCCGCCCGCGTCGTAAGCTTGGAGTTGGGAAACCAACCGGTTGATGGTGAATCGTCAAAGAAATACACCCGCGCCTTGCCTGCCTCCGGCTGCCCCGCCGGATGCGGATTCTTTGCCGTTTTTACCTCGAACTTGATTTCGTTGGGGCCGCAACTTGGGGCGATACGCGTCTCCTGGGTTTGGGCTCGAGCAAGAACCGAGGATGTCATGAAGAATAGGACTATGAGAAGTGTGGTTTTCATTTCGTCCTCCACTAACTTCTTTACAATTTCTTTACATTTACAGTGACGCCAGAACAAGTTGGTAGGTTACAGGGGGCGGGATAAAGGATCTTTCTCTTTTTCCTTTGCGCTTTGCCATTTACCTTGGTTTTATCTTGCGGCGTGTTCCCCTTCTTGATGACGAGGCGGACAGAGGTTGGTTGACTGCCATCGGGGCGGGACGATTCTTCCCCACCCCCTACTCCCAGCCCCTTCCTCACCTGAAAAGGGGGGCTATGTTTTGGCGTGAAAATTCTTCAGCGCCGCCACAATCCTCTGCGCTGCTTTGCCGTCGCCGAAGGGGTTGCGGCGGCGGGCGAATTGGGCGTAGGCTTTTTTGTTATCGAGCAGTTCGGTAACGGTGCGGTAGATCACGTCGGCGGAGGTGCCCACCAGCTTGCACACTCCGGCCTTCACGCCTTCGGGGCGTTCAGTATTTTCACGCATCACAAGGGCGGGGCGTCCCAGGGAAGGCATTTCTTCCTGGATGCCTCCGGAGTCGCTGAGGGCAAGATAGGCTTGGTTGAGCAGCCACACAAATTGGGGATAATCCAGGGGATCGATCAGGTGAATTCTCTCCCTGCCGCCGAGCATGGGCTGCACGATTGCCCGCACGTTGGGGTTGGGATGAACGGGGAAAACAATCTCAATGTCTTGGCGCTCGGATGCCAGGCGCGATATTCCCTGGCAAATACTCGTTAGGCCCGGCCCAAAATTCTCGCGGCGATGGGCTGTCACCACAATCAGCTTGCGTCCCTCGAGCTTGAGTCCGCGAAGCGAAGGAATGGCCGGAGGGCGGCGCACCACCCGGTCGCGCGTTTCGAGGAGGGC
>PLWR01000627.1:2839-9906 GCA_003165615.1 Acidobacteriota bacterium
CCGGCTTCCACGTGGCCCACGGGCACGCGGTGATAGAAAGCCGCCAGGCTCGCTGCCATGACCGTCGTGGTGTCTCCCTGCACCAGCACCACGTCAGGCCGCTGGGCTGTCAGCACATCATGAAACCGCTCCAGAATCAGGGCGGACAGCCCGCACAATTCCTGATTGGGCCGCATCACATCAAGATCGTAATGAACCGGGATGCGAAACCAGCGAAGGATTGGCTCCAGCAGGTTGCGGTGCTGCGCGGTAATGCAGACGCGGGTCTTGAACTGATCGCGGCATCGCATCAATTCGCGAACCACGGGAGCGAGCTTGATGGCTTCCGGGCGCGTGCCCAAAACAACGAGGACGTGAAGACGTTTGGCAGTCATGAAGTGAAATTTTGGATTTTGGATTTTAGATTGAAAGCCCGCCCTTTATCCCCTCCCTACCTAAGGAGGGGAAAGCACGGAGTCGTTCTCAATCCAAAATCCAAAATCGAAAATCCAAAATAATTCAGGCAGTTCCCACCTGGTAGCGTTCCGTCTTCGCCCACTTGATTGCCCGGTGGATGATGAAGTCATCGTAAAAGGCAGCCGCCACCACGGGAATCCAGAGCTGGCAGTAGGTGAAATACATCACGATGGTCAACAGAATATTGACCGGGGAGTCTTCGCCCGGCTCACAGGAAAGCGCAATGACCAGTTGCAGAACGAACGTCGCGTAAGCGAGGATCCAGACCAAACTGTACGGCCCGGGCACATTGATGTTGATGAGTCCCGCCAGGCACAGAACCAGCAGGGCGTCCGAGATCACCACCGCCAGGAAGAAGAAATAATACAACAGGTGCGACGAGAGGATTTCAAAGGCGATGCGATGGGGCTTGGCGCGAAGCAATCCGGCGGCATGCTTTTTCAGCACATAGTTGAAGCCGCGAACCCAGCGCCGGCGCTGCTTGAACCAAACCCGCAAGGATTCCGGTTCCTGCTCCCAGCTCACGGAGGCAGGGACCAGTTGAACGTGGTAGCCGGCCAGGTAAAGCCGCACCGTCATCTCGGAGTCTTCCGTCAGAGCCTGCTCATCCCAGCCGCCCAGCTTCTCCACGATCTCCTTACGAATGATGTAATTGGTTCCCGGCAGCATGGTGAGGCGCATCAACATCCAGCGGCCCGCCTGCACCATCCACTGGAACCCGATGCCTTCAATGTTGACGAACCGCGTGATGAGGGCGCGGCGCCGGTTCCAGGCGCGGTAAATCCCCACCGCCGCTGCCAGTTTGGGATAGCGCACAAGCTGCACGGCCAGGGGCCGAAGGGCGCCCGGCTCCGGAAGGTTATCGGCGTCATAGATGGCGATCATCGGATGTCGCGCCTGCGACAACGCGTAATTGAGGGCGCCGGACTTGCCCCGGGCGCTGAGAAGCTTGGGCACCTCCAGCAAACGGACACGGGGATCAGCGGTAAAACTGCGGATCACCTCCGCCGTGTTGTCGGTGCTGCCGTCGTTAATCATCAAAAACTCGATTTTATCCGAGGGGTAGTCGAGCTTCTGAAGCGCTTTGATGGTGTGGTCGATGACGCGCCCTTCATTGTGGCAGGGCACCAGCACCGAGATGCACGGCAATTCGGCCTCGGGAACTTCCGGAAGGTTCGCCGCACGGCGAGTGCGCCGATAGTAAACGTGCCCCAGGAAAAAGAGGAGGGACTGGTAGCCCAACATGAACCAGATCAGAGCCACGGTGGAAACAAACAGTGCGTCGATGATCCAATGGAAGTGAGACATGCAATCCTATCCGTTACGTTTTATAAGCCGCGTCAGCCTAACTTGCAAGTAAATAACGATCATCAGCACGGTGGCAAGGACGCCAAAACCCCAGATGGCCCAGGAAGATGCCCAGCCTACCACGTCGACGGCCACGCCCGCCTTGGTGTTGGTGGCCACCCGGACGTGGTGGTCGCCGGAAGGGAAAACCACGGACCAATCCGTGCCATCGCGCTCCGTGGGCAAGGTCGTAGCGCTGCCGTCCACGAGGATTTCATTGGGTTCCTGATTAAATATGAAAACCGCGCGCCCCGGCGCCCGGTACTCGAACGTCAGGCCGGTAGTGTCGGCGCGCGCCTCCGCCAAATCGGCCGTGGTGGTCAGGATGCGGGCTTGAAACTCGTCGGTATCGAGGAAATGCCACCAACTCTTTTCGGTGGAAATGGAATGCTCACCCGTCGGGATCACCACGCCATCCCTCGAGACGGCTGGCCACGGACGGCCGTCCACATAATAGAGGGGGTCGTCGGCGGGAGTGAGGACGAGAGAAGTCGAGGTGTTGACGTCCATGCCCGTTTTGCCGCCAGAAATGGAAGTGGGGCGGTTCAAGACCATTTGGATAAGGTCCCAATCCTGCGGCGATACGGTTTGTTCGGAATAGACGGCCACTCGCCCGGAGGCGGAGGCCGCACTCAGCAGGGTCAGGGCGAGTTCCGTGCCCGTGGCCGTCGGGGACGGCAGGTTCGTTCCCGCAATGTCCCGATAAGGAACCACGTTGACGTCAAACATCAGGCGGTGCGAATCGGGAACGAGCTTGAGATAGGTCGCCGCGAAGCGCCGGTAGCGTTCTGGCGTGGTCATCCAGAAGCGCGCGGGATCCTCAACTTGCAGAGTGAAAGGAAATTCCCGCATCAGGGCGGTAATCCGACGCGAGTCCACGCCCAGGGCCGGGCGCACGTAGTCGTCGTGCAGGCTGTCAAGCATGGTGACCACGACTTCCATTCCCCGCTGCTTGCACATGGGACCCAGTTCCGCCAGCACACGCCGGTGCCAGTCCACCACAATGTCTTCGCGATAACGTTGAAACTTGGCCATCCCTGCCGGGTTCGTCTTGTAGTAATGCGGAGAGTTCGGGTGGAACAACTCGATGGGGTCAAAGCCTGCTTTTTTCTTGAATTCCGCGCGCACGATGTCGTTCATCGGTACAAACTTGTCCGGGCGCATATAATCTTTGAAGTCAGCGTCGAAATTCAATTCCGCGATGTTGACACCATCCCAATCGCTGGCATTAAGAATGCTCTTCATCCAATCCATGGCCGCCTGGAAGCAGTCGGGATCCTGGAAATTCATCAGGTAGCGCCAGCCGACATTGCCGTCGGTGCCCGCCGCCGTCTTCTCCCGCCATTCCGGATGGTCATCCCACATCGTATGGGTATTGGCCTCAACCACCTTATCCACGGCCGGGAAGACGAACCAGGCGTAAACCGCAATTCCGTTGCGATGGCAGGCGTGAACAAACTCATCGTAGGGGAATGAGACCTGACGCGTGAACAACCAGGCCTTGACATGAACCGTGCTGATGCCCGAGCGATGCCAGATGGTCGCCAGCCGGTTGAGGTCCGCCCCCGGGCGATAGCTGGGATCGAAGTACACCTCCAGGTGGCGGCTGCGCAACGAACTCGTGGCTCCGAAGGTGGTGCTGAGATATTCGGGGAAATAAGGGTAGTGGCTGGTCCCCTCGTTTGTGTAGTTGTCGAGATTCGTCCCCAGATAAACGTAGTGGCCCGCCCCGAACGAGCCGGCCAGCGCCACCGGCTGCCCGCTCTCGTCGTCCTCCGCCAAATCGCGGACGTCCTCGGGCGCAGTAAGTCGCGCGATCCGTTCCTCAGGGCGCCAAGTCAATTTCATGTCCGCATGAATGGGGTCTGTTACCGACGATACAACCATCTGGAGGCCACTGAAGACAAACCCAATCTTGGTCAGCCAGGCTTGCGAACCATCGGCAACCACGTCACCGCCTGACCCGAGATATCTCACCACCAGCCGTTGCTGCCCTTCGGAGAGCTTCAGACCCGCAGCGTGGGGGACAACGAGAAGCGTGTCGTTTAAGCTTGGCGCCTCGCGGAATTTGGCGGCGCTGACGGTTTTCACCTGGTATCCAAGAGCTTCCAGGACCGTCTTGTAGCTCTGTTGGTTGTGCCCAGCGGCGATAGGGGGTTTGTCCAACCACAGAATCCAGGCGCTGGGTGGCCCGGCGAACTTTTCCCGAATAACGGTGGAAGGCGCGGGGGCAACCGGATGCAGGCTGTCCCACCAAAGGCTCAAACGCTCATACCAGGTATTGGCGTGCTCGGGCGCGGGGGGTGGCTGCTTCATGCATTCGGCGGCAGCCCAACCACCGGGCGGAACCTGCACGGGCAGTTCGACGGGGCCATTCAGTCGCGTCGCCGACAAATCGGTTTTCACCACTTGCCCGCCGGCATCGAAGAGTTGCACGCGCCAATACTGATCCTGGGGCAACAATTGGATATTGCCGGAGGCGGTACGGACGGCGTACTGGCCTTGAAAATCCACCTGGCCATCAAATTCCCGCAGGGAGATGAAGTGGTAGCCCAAGGCGTTGATGCCCTGAACAACCTGCTCCAGCAGTTTTTGCTTAAGAAAGGGGTGGAAGTAGAAGGAGGCGATACCATCGCGCACTACTCGCATGGTGCGCGCGTACTCAACCACCTTCAGCGGATCGGGATCGTCCTCAGGCAGATAACCCAGCGTTTCGGGAACAATGTGGCGGCCGTACTGATCGACAACCGGGTATGGCACCATCTGGGCGGTCGTATCATCGGGAGTGACCATGGGCCGGTCATAAAAGAGGGAGAAGACCTGGCCCAGCGTGCGGTAATCAATTTCCGATGCCCCATAATGGGGAACCTCAAACGCCACCGGATAAATGTCGTTGCCAAAACACTCGGCGAATCCCATCCGCAATCGTCGCATTACGAATTCAGCCGAGTCGCCGCCCACCGCCTTGTTTCCCAGCTCATCCCAGAACTCGTACTCATCGCCGCTCAGCCCATGGACCTGATGCGTGATTCCGTGCATGATGGGCGTGCCGCCCCGGGCGATCATGGTGTGGATGGCCGCCACCGTCGACTTCCGGTCGCCAAGGCGAATCTCCAGGGAATGGGCGGGATCGCGAAATATCGGGATAATGGCGATTCCGAAGGGAATGTGCCGGTCAGAGAGCCAGCCGGCAATTCGCGTGAGGTCATCGGGATCATCGTCGACGCTGACGTCCTCGATGCGCACCATGGCGCGCTGGTCGGAAGGATGATTGATTCCCAGAATGTCGTGGAGAAGATCGCAAAGGACCAGGTAGCGGGTTCCTTCTCCCATGTATGACAGCGGCTTGTCCGCAAAGAACCAGAAATTCCCGCTCTTTACAACGTAGGGACTCGAAACTTTTTTCTGGTTGATTGCCGTGGCGATCACTTCCGCGGTACTCGGGTCCTGGACCGAAACGATGGTCAGGTCGGTCTCCGGTTTGGGCAGTAAGGTCTGTTTGTAAGATACAAATCGGTAATCAAGATCCCTGCGGTACTCAACAAAGCTGAATCCATAGTGGCGGCGAGCGTCGGGCGTAGCCAGAAGTTGATCGATATGCCCACCCAACCAAGCAAACGGTTGGTCGGTGGCCCGAATGTCCGCCAGCAAGGCGGGCGGGACCTGCGTATTGAGTGCGGAAGTCAGCAGGAAACCGGCGCGATAGTCCGCCAGTTGTCCGCGCTTATACTCAGTTATGGGGATCAGGGCTGCGTGTAAATTGAAATGGGTGAGCAAGTTCTGAAGGAACAGAGCATGGATATACGAATCCGCATGCGGGTCGGCAAGACTGTCGAAGACCACCGCCACGGTGCCAGCGTCCGCGCCTTCATCGGGCGGCGCAGCACGAAGCAATCCCACCGGCGAAGTAATCGACAACGTGGTGAGAAGGACCAGAACGGCGACCGACGACCTGCGGAAACAGAAAAAATTCAAAAGCGTAAGAAAGCGGACATGCATAAGATCCAGCGTTATATTACCATGCACAGGTAGAAATCGGGGCACGACGTGTAACCATTGACGGTGCCGGGGTACCTTTAAAGTCGCACTCCGATGAGCAAGGTCTGATGCCCTCCGGCCCTGATCGACTGCCGCTCCGAGGTGTGCAGAATAAGTCGTTAGAACATGCTGAGAGTAATGTGCATGCCCGGATGTCTCAGGTCATACAGGTAATAAGCGCCACCATCATACACGACATAACAGGTGTCTCCGTAGTTCCAGCCCAATGGCCATCGTTGATTGAACCCAAACCAATAGCCCCCATACTGGAACCGGTTATACCCGCCGATTATCTGGGTGTGCATCATGTGAAACGAGTTGCCCTGACCGAAATAAGCACCATAATTTGCGCTGGTAATGCGGCCATATTGCCCGCCACCACTGTCAGCAGCGGCCTGTGGCTGCGCCTCCCGTGGTGCGTGCGGGACGGGCGTTGGCTGCGGCTTCACCTGCTGGGCGCGCTGCGGTTGCGCAGAGCGTGGCGGCTGTTGGGCACGCGTTGGCTGCTCCTGGGTTTGCGCATGTTGGACACGGGTCGGTTGCGGCTGTGGATCGTGTTGCGCCTGCGGGGTGTTCGGTGCGACTCCACCCTTGTCCCCTTCTGCATTCTGCGCAAATGCAGGAAGGATGCTTCCGAAAAGTAAAAACAGTACTGCTGTGCTGATAACGCGTTTGGGGTTCATAGACGTTGCCTCCGACTCCTCTCACCGATACTTCATGTACATTTCTTATACCGTTTGTCCGCAGGGGTGTCAGTCCTGTGCAGCTCACCGATTAGGTCAAGAATGCTCATCCCAAAGGTAGGACCATAGCAATGGCCAGCAAAGGCTATAGTTAGCCGCTCTGGGGCCATCAACATCTCACCGGTAAATCTCTATTTCTTGGACGACAAAAGGGAGAAGATGGTGGGCGTTCAGGGATCGTGGCGTAAAGTGCGCAGGGATCGTGGCGGAAGCTGAGTTCAAGGGGCGGTACCCTTTTGAGCGTGGGGCAAGCCATAGCGTCACTGCGCGGTTCGGCCCAAGGCTCTAGTGGTTTACCTGCTTCAAAAGGCGCTCGTAGCCTTCGCGGTAGGCGCGGTTTTGAGGGTCTACTGAGCGCTGCGAAATTGAGTGACAAACACCCCCTCACCCCCGCCACTCTCCCCCAAAGGGGCGAGGGGAGAGACAAATGGAGTTTATGCCCTCGCCCCCTTGGGGGAGAGGGTGGCTCGCAACCGGCGTTCT
>PLWR01000434.1 GCA_003165615.1 Acidobacteriota bacterium
CGGCTTTGTCCCAGGGATTGAGCTTGAGTTCCCAGAAGCCTTCAAAGCGGCCAGCCGCAACCCAACAGAGGTCGAGCGCCGCCGAACCGGCGCGCCGGATCCCGTGGGAAAGCTCCGTGAGGTGGAAATAGAACTGAACATTCAAATCGTGATTTGTCGCGAAGGGGGGGAAACCCGTTGCCACCAAGCTCTCACTCAGATTTTCCGTGGGGGAAACGTGCAGGCGTTGGTCGTTGAGATACGCGCCGGCGCCGCGTTCAGCCGTGTACATATCGTTGCGGGTGGGATCGTAAACTACACCGGCAACCACCTCACCCCGATAAGCGAGGCCCATTGTGACGCAATACACGGGGAAGCCGTGGGCGTAATTCGTCGTCCCATCCAGGGGATCGACGTACCAACAATAGTCAGAAGAAGAACGATGATTGCCCCCTTCTTCGGCCACGATGGCGTGGTCGGGAAAGCGCTCACGCAGATGCCCCACGATCAGGGCTTCGGACTGGCGGTCGGCCACCGTAACCAGATCCGCCCGGCGTTTGTATTTGATTTCCAGAGGCTGTATAGACAACTCGTCAAGAAGTGCTCCCGCTTCCCGAGCGATTTCTACCGCCGCACTGAGATGATCGGACATCATAGCAACTCACCCATAGATTTGAATTTCGCCAGGTTGAGCACGTCCGCGCAGCATCGCCGCGGGCCGTGGCCACCCCACAATTATTTCCGGGATTCCACCAGAATGCGCGTCTGGCCTTCCCCTTCCGCCCAGACGGCGCCATCCGCGAAGTATTCCTTCTTCCAGATGGGCACGATCTGTTTGAGGCGATCGATGGCATACTGGCAGGCCTCAAATGCCGCGCGCCGATGTTCGGCGGTAACGATGATGGCCACACTGGTCTCACCGATCTCCAGGCGGCCCAAGCGATGAATCACACCAATGCCATCAATCGCAAACTTCTGCTTCGCCTCGGCTCCCAGTGCTTCCATTTTTCGAATCGCCATGGGCTCATAGGCCTCATATTCCAGGTAGAGCGTGGCGCGGCCGCGGGAATGGTTTCGAACCATCCCTTCGAAAATCACCACCGCTCCGTCTTCCGCAGCGCGAAGCTGCTTTGCCAGGTCAGCGGCAATAATCGGATCGTGCGTGATGCGAAAGAAATCGCTGCCCACGCCGCCGCTCACCGGCGGCATGAACGCCACCTCGTCACCATCGCGCAAGATGGTGAAACCCTTGGCGATTTCCTGATTGACCGCGAGCAGGAGGGAGCTTCCAACCGACAGCAGACGTGGAAATCGGCTCTCGTACCGGCGGCGAAGCCCCTCCAGGCTTTCTCCCTCGGGGAGTTCCACCTGCTCCTGCGCACAGCCCGTCAAGTCATGCGTGATACCAAAAAACAGCACGTAGACTTTCATAAAGGGCTTGAATCTCCGCTCCATTCCTGCATGGGTTTAGTATACACGCCGGATGCCGGGAAGGCATGGCGAAACCCGCCGGGTAGTGGGTCAATATGATACGGAGGCGGCGCGTTTACCTCGACCCATGGCGGCGTAAATTCGCCTCCACTTTCCTATTTTCCGAGCACGTGACGCAGAGCGCCTTGGAGTTCAGGAAAGCGGAACTCATAGCCGCTTGCCAGGAGTCGCGAAGGATTGACACGGGCGCTGGCCAACAGGACTTCGTCCGCCATTTCTCCCATGACCAGATGGGCGGCAAAGACAGGCAGGGGAAAGATCGTGGGGCGCCACAACACGCGGCCGAGGGTCTTGGTGAATTCACGATTGGTCACGGGATGGGGCGCCACAGCATTCACCGGGCCGCGCAGGGAATCGGAAAGGATGGCGTGCGAAACGGCTCCCACGACATCATCGATGGCTATCCAACTTATATACTGGCGTCCACTCCCTACACGCCCCGCGACACCCCATTTGAAAGGCCGAAGCATCGCCGCCAGGCCACCACCCGCTTTGCTGAGAACGAAACCCATGCGCAGATTCACCACCCGGATACCATTGCGCAGCGCGGGCTGAGTCGCGGCTTCCCAGGCTTTCGTGACCTCCGAAAGGAACAGGGTTCCGGCGGGGCTTTCCTCGACCAGCACTTGGTCCCCGCGGTTTCCGTAGTAACCGATCGCCGATGCCGACACCAACACCATGGGGCGACGACGCAAATGCGCCAGAGATTCGCAGAGCAACCGCGTGCCCTTGACGCGACTGTCGAGAATGCGAGCCTTCTTCTCGGGGGTCCATCGCCCGGCAACGCTTTCCCCGGCCAGGTGCACGACGGCATCGAAGTCTTCGAGATCGTCCTTATCGATGGTGCCCGCGTCGGGATCCCACGTGGCATGCCGCCCCGTGGCATGGGTCTTTGGCCGGGTGAGGCGCACGACCTTGTGGTCCTCGGAGGTCAAGAATGTGAGCAGCGCATGACCGATCAAGCCGCTGGAACCTGTCAGGAGAATGCGCATCGGAGGAACCTCCAACCGGTCGGCGAGAGGCGCTGAGATTTAGGGGTAGGGAAGGGCTTTTCCCCATCGCAACCGGAAGCGCATAATACCTTAGTAGCCATCTGAATGCCAGCGTCAGTGTTCCGGTTGATATTCGCGGGTTTCTTGCCGCGCTGGTGGTGATGGAACATGTGATTACGATTTACGCCGGAGGCTCACCGTGAGTCAAATCCTCATCGCCGGAAAGGATTGGCAATCCCGAGCCTTGTTGCGCGCGCAACTGCTGGAGGAGGGGTTTGAGGTAGAGGCTCACGAAACCATTCCCGATGCTTTGGCGACGCTAGAGCCGGGAACCAATCTCCCGGATTTATTAATCGCTGATATTTCCGCGAGAGACGATCCTTCCGCCGACGTCGAAGCGCTCTCCGCCTGGTCCCGTAAGATCCCCACCTGGATTATTGCCAGCCGAACATACATTGTGGAGAAAGGTTTGCGCGGCCACGGGTTCGAAATGATCCTGCTGCGCCCCGTAGATGTGGGCGAACTGGTGGATCAGATCAAGCAGAGGCTGGAACGACAAGCCTAAATAGCAGCGAATAAGCGTTATCGTAACGGGGGATAGCAAAGGTGCCAGGTGTCGGAGGTCAGGGGAGGCCGAAACTCGAGACTCTAAACTTGAAACTCGCGGGCTATAACTCGAATTCCGAGTTTCGATTCTGACACCTTACACCTCATCACATCGCCGGTTGCTGTTGCGTGAGGCAATGCAAGGTCCCGAGGCCCGAGACCAGGTCCACGGCGTGAATTCCCACCACGGGGCGATCGCGAAAGAGGTCTCCCATGGTTCCCAGGGCAATGATGTCGCTCGGGTCATTGAAAGTTGGTACCAAAACCGCAGCATTCGAGATATAGAAATTGGCATAGCTCGCAGGTAATCGTTGGCCGTCAAGGTAGACGGGCGCCGGCATGGGCAGCGGCACAACTTCAAGCTTTGAGCCCTCTTCCAGGCGCAGGTCCTTGACCCGCTCCCAGTTTTCCTGAAGTGCGGAATAATTCGTGTCGTGCGAATTCTTTTCCCAGCAGAGAACTGCCGTGCCCGGCCCCACGAACCGGCACAAGTCATCCACGTGACCGTGTGTGTCGTCGCCGGCAATTCCCTTGCCCAGCCAGAGGACATTGGTTATTCCCAGATATTTCCGGAAGACGGCTTCTATTTCCTCTCTCTGGAAGCCCGGGTTGCGGACTTGGCTGGCCGGATCGAGCAGGCATTCCTCCGTGGTCAGCAGCGTGCCGAGTCCGTTCACGTCAATGCTGCCGCCTTCCAAAACAAACGTCCGGCCCTTCACCACGGCATCGAACATTCGCCGGCGCAGCGCCCTCGCGGCGCGCTCGGGCACTTGGCAGTCCTTTCGCCAGTTCGGGTATTTCGCCCAGCCTGTGAAGCCGAAACGTGCAACGGCCACGTCAGCGCGCGGAGCGTCACGCTTCACGAATATCGGGCCGAAGTCGCGCGTCCACCCGCGATCAGTGGGAAAGCGGAAAAACTCCACGCGCGCCAGGTCCACGCCGATCCTTTTGAGAATGCGGCGCGCCTTTTTCTCGTGGGCTTTGGAGTTGACCAGTATCCGTACGATTTCGCCGGGGATAATCTGGCGGACAATCTCACCGTATACCCAGGGAATGGGCGCGAACTTCTGCGGCCAATCCGTGAGGTTATGCGGCCACCCGATCCATGTGGCTTCATGTGGTTCCCACTCAGCGGGCATGCGGTAGCGCTTTGGGAGCTGGGGACAAGGGACTGGGGGCTGGGGATTGGGGCCTGGCGGTTGGGGGAAGACGGAAGTCCGGTTTCCTGAGTTCAGTTCCCGGTCCCCAACACCCAATTCCGAATCGCGAGAACCCAGGCTTCGTTCCCCAGCCCCCAGCCCCCAGCCCCCAGCCCCTA
>PLWR01000699.1 GCA_003165615.1 Acidobacteriota bacterium
GCGCGCACATCGACATGAGCACGGCATCGGGTACGAATAAACCGCACGGCAGCCTTTACATCCATCACGGAACCAATTGGCTGAACGCCGCGCCCTATTTCTTCAATGCCGACCCCACCGTTCCGGAGGACCAGAAGGTGCCGTCGCTGCATCGCGAACTCCTGGGCGGCACGCTGGGCGGAGCCCTGATCAAAGACAAACTCTTCGGCTATGTCGCCTACCAGGACCTCCATGATGGTGACGGGGAAATCGGCATTTCGCGGCTGGCCGTCCCCTTCGGATTGTCAGACAGCAACCGCACGGCGGCGGGACTCGCGAACATTGCCAACACCAACTTCGGTACCGAGATCTCGCCAAGCCAAATCGATCCCGTGGCGCTGGCCCTGTTCCAATTCAAACTGCCCAATGGCCAGTATATGATCCCCTCGGATGATGGCAATGTTCCCACCCCGACGATACCGAATAACGCCTATGTTCCGGGCACCGCGGTCTTTTCCGCTCACCAGTTGGTTACCAACATGGATTGGAACCGGAACTCCTCGGATATTCTTTCGGTGAAGTATTATTTTCAGGACGATCCCACCGATGCTCCCTACGCCTACTCGATGGTTTCCGGGTTCACGCAGCATCTGGCCGCTGGCAGCCAGGTGATTTCTCTCAGCAACATTCAAACCCCCCGGCCCAACCTCAGCATCATCGAAACCCTGGGATTTGTGCGGCAGGATATTTTCAGTTCCGTCGCGCAGCCTTTTACCCCGCAACAAATCGGCATCAACACCTTTGGTTCCACGCGTTTTCCTGGAATGAGCATTGTCGATGTTTTAGGCAACAGTTCTCCCAACAACGTTAACTTTGTGCAGGATGCAAGCCTGAATATCGGCCAAGGGTCCGCTTCTCAGGGGGCCTTCACGGGCGTGACCCAGAACCGCCTGATGCCTTCGGCCAACGCCACGTGGAACAAGGGCAGGCACACGGTGAATTTCGGGGGCAGCTTTTCCTATACCCAACTCAATACCCTCGACAGCCGGACCGGTAACGGCATCGTTGCGTCCGCCGATCTCGGGCAGTTCTTGCAAGGCATCTTGACGTCCAACGATGATTTCCAGTCCACCGCCTTTCTGCTCGGCAACGCCAACCGCTACTACCGTGCCAATCAAACGGGCGAGTATATTCAAGACAAATTCCAGCTCCGCCCGAACCTCAGCGTAACCGCCGGCCTGCGCTTCGATTGGGATGGCGGCTTCAAGGAGAAATACGGCCGCCTCTATAACTTTGACCCCAACCGTTACGCCTATGATGAGGGGAGCGACACCATTACCTCAACGGGTTTCATCATCGCTGGAAACAATAAACAGTTCCCCAGCGCGGGGGTAAGTAACACCACCCTCACCGGCCGCCAATGGGGCATTGCTCCCCGTCTGGGCGTTGCCTGGTCACCGGGCATGTTCCATGAGAAGGTCGTGGTCCGCGGCGGGGCGGGCATCTATTACGATCGGGGTGAACTTTTCTCCTATCTCTCGCCCGGTTATGCGGCGGGAGAGACCACGGCGGGGCCTTTTGGCGTCAACCAGGCTCCACCTTTTGTGAACACGCAAGTCTGTCCCCTGAGTTCCGAATACTATCAGGGCTTCATTCCCACCTGCTCCAGCAATCTGACGAATCCCTGGGGCACCACTGAGCAACCTCTTCCCTCCGGCGATCCCAAAGAGATCATCAATTATCTGCCCAATGAAGCGGGAATCAAGAGCGGGGACAAACTCTTTTCTTTCGCCACTTATGACCGGGCCAACAAGCTGCCCTACACCATGAATTACACCCTCGACATCCAATGGCAGCCGCGCCGCGACCTGGCCATCGACATTGGTTACGTGGGCAATTCCGGGCGTCACGAAGTCATGCCCATTCCCTTCAACCAGGCGGGCATCGCCACACCCACCCACCCCATTCATGGTCAGAACTACTCCTACGGCTACACGGTCCTCGATCAATACGGGAATCCCCTCACCCTTCCCGATGGCACCCAAATGTTGGCGACCTATGAAAGCGGCAACGACGACATGCGCGTTCCCTACATCGGCTACTCCGCCGAATCGGAGAGTTTTAAGGCTATCGGTATTTCCAACTACAATGCGTTACAGACCCACATGGAAAAGCGCCTGAGCCACGGAGTGCAAGTGGGCTTTTCCTACACCTGGTCGCATGCCTTGGATGAGCAGAGCGCCCTGGGTCTGTTCTATAACGGCAATAACCCCCTGGACCCGCGCAGTGCTTACGCCTCGTCGGACTTTGACCGCACGCATGTCATGAACTTCAACTACCTCTATCAATTCCCGGAATTCGTAAAGGGGCATTCGCTGGCGGCCAAAATTGCCGATGGTTGGGCTATCCAGGGAATCGCTGTGATCGAAAGTGGCCAGCCCTACAGCGTGATCGATTACACGGGCGCCGTGGGCAGTATTTTTTACGGGACCACGGACGGGATCATCAATCCCATCGTGCCGCTTGCCCCCGGTTGTCCCGCCAAAAATGCGGTGACCGGCGCCACGGGTGCGAGTGCGACGCCGGCCCTCAAGGCGGATTGCTTCACCCTGCCCTTGCTTCAGCCGGGTGACTTGGGTGGGGCAATTCCTCCCGGCGACACCTTTGAAACCGACTTTACCTCCGGTCAGCGCAACATCTTTCGGCAAGCATGGCAGAAGCGCGCGGACATATCTTTGGTTAAAGATCTGAAAATCAGCGAACGGGTTTCGCTGAAATACACTATGGATGTTTTCAACGTTACCAATACCACCAGTTTCGACATTCCCATCGACAACGTTTCGCAGAATCAGTACTACAACGATTTTCCCACGCAAGGTCAGCCGCTTTACAACGCGCCCTATGGCCTCGGCCAGGTAAATAAGACCATTGGCGGCCCGCGGCAGATTCAGATGTCCTTGCATCTGACGTTCTAAGTCGGTGTTCTCTTGGGTGTTGGGGAGAAGGGTGAGGCTTTTGCCTCGCCCTTTTCATTTCGGGCAGGAAATACGGTCCCGGGAGCAAACTGGAAGGGCGCTTGTCAGTCAGTGCGGTTCCGCAATTGGTCGGCCGGCGATACAAATGCTTAACAGCCTCCCCCGGAGAAGGCTGGAATCGCCTGGGTCTTGTAAGGTGGGAACCGCGGGCCCCAAAGACGGGGGGCCGGGCCAGGCGATCATGCCGGCAGGGTGAAGAAGAACGTCGCCCCGTGGTCGAGTTGGGACTCGACCCATATGCGGCCCCCGTGCCGCTCCACAATTTTCTTAGCGATGGCCAGGCCGATTCCACTGCCAGGATACTGGGCAGAATTGTGTAAGCGCTGGAAGACTTCGAATATCCGGTTGGCGTATTGCGGGTCGATCCCAATGCCATTGTCTTTTGCGGAGAAAACCCATTCCGAAGGCCTCCGCTCCGCGGCAACGTGGACCCGGGGCGGCTGAGAGTCGTGGAATTTGATGCTGTTGCCGATCAGGTTCTGGAAGACCTGGATAAGTTGCGCGCCGTCGCAGGGAACCGTAGGGAGGGGGTCACGAGTCACCACGGCGTCGTTTTCCGCTATGGAGGTCTGGAGATTGGCAACCGCATGGTCGAAGATCATCGCACAGTCGATGGGTGCGAAGCCATGGCCCCGGCTTCCGACCCGCGAATAGGCCAGCAGGCCATTGATCAGAACCTGCATACGCTTGGCGCCGTCGACGATAAAGTGGATAAAATCGTCGGCATTCGCGTCAAGCTTGCCCTGATACCGCCTTTGCAGGAGCTGCGCGAAGCTGGCCATGGTGCGCAGGGGTTCCTGAAGATCATGCGAAGTTATATAGGCGAACTGTTGCAGCTCGGCGTTGGAGCGTGTCAATTCCTGGGCCTTTTGTTCCAAGGCCTCCTGGGAAGAGGTCAACTCCCGGGTTCGTTTCGCGAGTGCCTCCTCCGCCCGCTTGCGCTCGGTGATGTCGCGGATCGCGGCTGTCACCAGGATTCCCTCGGTGCTTT
>PLWR01000503.1 GCA_003165615.1 Acidobacteriota bacterium
TCTGGCAATCTGCCGGGGTGAAGCCCCCCATCCAGATTGCGGCCGCAGCCAACGCAGGACCCGTGGAAGCCGTGGTGCATTCTCGGGGCCGTGAGGATGAACGGCTCGTCTACGTGCTGAATTGGGGGCACCGCCAGGCGAACATCACGTCGGAACTGCCCTGGTCCGGGCGAGCACGGTTGCTGGGGAAAGACATGGTCTCAGGCCGTGCCGTGTCGATCGAGCACGAGGAGAATCGTGTTGTTTTTAGCTTAACCCTCCCTCCGGACCATGCCGCGGCCGTGCATATCCGACCATAGCCCCGTGACTGTTCACTTAACGGGCATCGGGAAATTAATTCGCAGTTTATTCCGGGGTGACCCCCTCACCCGGCCCGCCCCGGCCGATGAAAGCGCCGGTTGCGGTCCACCCTCTCCCCCAAGGGGGAGAGGGCAGTAAAATCAAATTACCTCCTTCGCCGGCCACCTTCTCCCCTCGGAGAAGGTTTTTCGTCGATGGTGGTAAGCTTCGTTGATAAAAACAGGGAGGAGTATAGAAAAGTGAAACGACGTGCGTTTCTCACATTGACCGGAACAGCGGCAGTGCAACTTGGGATCGCAAGGCCAGGAAGCGCCCAGAATGCGGGTGAACCATGCAGGGATGGGACATCACCTTCGGAATTACGGTTGGCAGGCTTGAGCCTTCCGGAATTGCGTCAAAGGCTTTACGACCAGCTCTTCCGGGTTCTTTTGCCCTTCTGGGACAAGCACGGAATCGACCACGAATATGGTGGCCTCATGTGCAGTCTGGATTACGACGGCACCCTCCTGAATACGGACAAAAACCTCTGGTTTCTGGGGCGCGCTATTTGGGTTTACAGTTTCCTGTATAACCACTTTGGAAAGGACACCCAGTTTTTGGAAGTGGCGAGTAAGACCAAGGAATTTGTGTTCAAGCACGCGCTGCAGAAAGACGGCTGGTGGGCGGAAGAGTTGTCGCGGGAAGGAAAAGTGCTGAGACCCTTCAGCGGCGACACAGAAGGGATGTACCACCTCGCCGAAGGTCTCCACGAATACGCCACTGCCAGCGGAGACGACCAGTCCCATGAAGCCGCCTTCACACTCCTGAAGAAGCTTTTCCGGGACTTCGACAGCCCGGCTTTCAGGTATCGGGGCGCGGATTTCCCATATCTGTGGGGCAGCAAGCGCGCCGTGCGGCCCCAGGGGTTGTGGTTTCTTAATCTCAGCCTCGCAACCCAGATGCTGGAGCGGGGGAACGATCCGGAAATCGCCGCAATCGCGGACCGCGCCTTGGACGCGATCATGAATAGACATTACAACCCGGACATCGGCCTCAATACCGAGATGCTTTATTTCGACTTCAGCAGGCCCAAAGAGGAGGCACAGAAGTCGCGCTTCGGCCACTGCGTCGAGAGCCTGTGGATGGTCATGGACGAAGCGGATCGGCGCAAGGATACGGCCCTGTGGAATACCTGCGCCGAGCGCATCCGTCGCCATCTCGATGTGGGTTGGGACTATGTTTACGGTGGACTCTCCCAGTGGGTTAATGTGGATCACGCTTGTTACCAATGGCCGGTGGAGACCCCGCCGGGAACGCATCTCGTATTGCATTTCATGGGTGAGTATGAATACATGAAACCGTTGTGGGCGCAGAATGAGGCGATGGTCGCGGCTCTGAATGTATTTGAGCGCACGCACGCCGAGTGGGCGGCACGCTACTTTGAAATGGCATTCAATATCATTAACGAGAAGTTTTCACAGAAGAACCGCGGTTACCCCGCCGGATATGTCCTCTTCGCCGACCGCCGGATCACACCCCAGCCTCACTCCGGCCGCCAAGACAACTATCACCCGCTGCGCCAACTGATATTGAACATCTTGACTCTGGACAGGATGATACGGCGTGCTGGGGGTCCGCGCCGGCACGCGGACGAGAATTAATAGCTAACCCGGATTTCACGCCATGAACAGGGAAGGGCGGGGTTAAAACCCCGCCCTTCCGATCGCCCGCAAACTCCACGTGTCGGATCTCCGCCGGGCCATTGGTAGCGGACAGCACCCGAGAATATCCAGAACTTGCCGGCGGAGGCTCACCATACAGGGTTTTGTGCGTCATAACTAAAAGACCATCAGTTACGTATTACCGATGAGAAACGAGTGTGAAAGGAGACCGTTCTTATGAAGTCTAAATACTTGCTCCCCTTGGGTATTCTGACGCTTGTTGTTATGTCATTGAGCCTCGCCTTGCCCGCCCGCGCTCTGGAGGGACACTTCGCGCGCACTTTGCAGGTCTCCGGGACCGTGGATCTCGAGGTCCAGACGGGCTCCGGAACCATCGACGTGCGCACGGGCGACAGCTCCACCTTACGCATCACCGGTACAATCCGGACCAAGAGTGGCTGGTTCGATGGCACAGACGCGGAAAAAAAGGTGCGCTACCTGGAAGCTAACCCGCCCATCGAGCAGCACGGCAATGTCATCAACATCGGCCACATTGAAGAAGAGGATCTGCAGCGTAACATCTCCATCAGCTACGAAATCGTGGCGCCCGCCGAGACACGCCTGCGCTCGAGCTCCGGCTCCGGGGAACAGAATGTGAGCGGACTACGCGGGCCGGTGCAAGCATCTTCCGGCTCCGGCAACCTCAAGCTGACGAATATTGGAGACACGGTCAGAGCTTCGACTGGGTCCGGGCACATTTCCGTGGAAGGCGTTAAGGGAACGGTGCACGCTTCGACCGGGAGCGGCGAAATCTTGGCCACGGGCGTGGCGGGCGGCCTGCACGCCTCGACGGGCAGTGGCAGCGTCACGCTACGGCAAACCGCGCCGGGCGACGTGGAGGTAAGCACCGGCTCCGGCACGCTGCAACTCGAGGGCGTTCACGGGGCCGTGCGCGCCCAGACCGCCAGCGGCAACATCCTGGTGGAGGGCGAAGGCCAAGGCTCCTGGCGGCTCTCGACCGCCTCCGGCAGCGTCACCGCGCGCCTGCCGGGCCAGCAGGGATTCACGCTCCGCGCGCACACGGTCTCCGGCAGCGTTCACACCGCGCGAGAGATGACCGTGCAGGGCACCTTCGGCAAGCATGAGGTGGAAGGGAAAGTCGGCGACGGCGGCCTAATGCTGGAGGTAAGCACCGTCTCGGGGAACATTCAGGTTGAGTAGCCGCGAGCGACATGACGGGAACAGCCTCCCTGAATATGGGGCGTGGCGAAGTCCATGCCATAACTGGGACGAGCGAAGCTGCTATCTCCTTCAGTCGGCGCCGTGTTCGGCAAACGTCAGACCTTTGTCAGACCAGCGGGGAAATCTCTCGCTGGATTGTTCCGTACGCGGACCTTCACAGGCTTACCGGCGCGTAATTCAAACCGCACTTGGTCGCCCGCAAACTCCACGTGTCGGATCTCCGCCGGGCCATTCGTGGCGAACAGTAGTTGCCCGTCTTTACTAACCTCAAGTCCATCCGAGGATTGCGTGACATCGTAAACTGATTCGCTGACGTAATAGCGTCGGATACCAGCCGGGGCCACGGGTTCAAGATTGCCAAAGCGCAATCCATGCCACGGGTTGATGTCGATAAGTTCTTCGATGGCAAGCAAAGCCATCAGCGCGCCCCAGGTGTAGTGGGGATCACTTTGTCCCGTGCCTTCACCGGTGATGGCGCTGAAGTTCTCATGGCATTCTCCTTTATCGCGCCATGCCCGCAAGAACATCTTGGCGGAAGACTCCGCCAGCAGCCTCGCTTCGTGATCCCATTCATACAGCTTCAACCCCTGATAGAACAGCCAGTTGTGCGGCGGCCAGACCTTGCCGCGCCAGTAGTCCTGTTGGGGAAACAGGGCATCGTCGCGGCTGATCGTGGGCAATATCCATTCCCCGGCAAATTTCTTCGGATCGTGGAAGATCTTCCTTAGAGACTCGGCCTGCCTGGGTGTAGCCACCTTTCCAAGCAGAGAAAAGAAAATGTCCGGCCCCATCTGCGGGAAGAAGGGATCTCCGGCAACGTTCTCCCAATGACGATTATAGTAGCACCCGCGGGAGGGATCCCAGAGCAGGCGGTTGATGGTTTCGACCATGCGCTGATGCTCAACGCTGAGAGCGGCCGCGTCGGCGGGCCTGCCCAATTGCCTGGCCATCCAAGCCAGAATCCAACAATCCAGGGCGTACAGGCAGTTGCGCTCAACCGTGTCCTGCTCCAGGGTCTGCGTTTGGTTGTTGTAGCGAGCGACGTGCCACCATTGGGGGCTATCGTCGTTCGACTCGAAATAGGCATCCTGCTGCCGTTCTTCGTAAGGGATCTCTTCCGGGTAATTGGAGCCCAGTTCGAGCAGCCCGTTCTTGTTGCCGTCCCGCCAGGGTTGGCCGTCTCCGCGATCCGCAAACCACCAACGCTGGTTTTTCAGCAGCCGCGGGTAGATTTCTTCCAGGAAGGCTCGATTCGGGCGCCGAAGATAGATTTTGGCAGCGAGCAAGCTCCCAATGGGATATTGCGTGTGTCCCCAGGCGACGGGGAATATCCAGCGGTCCGGGTGGGTCTCCCACTCGCCGTACTGGCAGAACATCCCTTGATCGTTTTGCCAGGAGGTGATATCGCGAATCAGGTCATAGGACTTCTTTTCGTCTTCCTGGCAAACCAGCAGGCCGCTGAAGAAGCTGTCCCATAGAAAATCCGGAGCCGAGTTGTTGGCGTGCGCCCATGTCCGGCTGACGGTTACGTAAGTCCGGCGGCGCGCTGGCGTATAAACCTCGCTCCATTCCAGGTTGTCGTTGATGGCGGAAGGCGCATCGGCCAGCCAACCCGTGCCTTCCGGCCGCGATTGCAAATACCGTTCACGATTGCCATCCAGCAACTCGTCGATCTTTCCGGGCGCCAGCCAGGCGCTCGTTGCCGCCTCAAGAGGCCCGTAGCTCTGGCCCTGCCGCCCACAGAAATAGAGCTTCTCGATCCGGTGGAAGTATCCGTGCCATCGCACCGCGCCCGTGCCGTCAACGTCGTCAGGGGCTGCACTTAATGCCAGTACCCAGCGCATGCCGTCGCGGGTTCCGGGAATCCACGAGCGGCCACGCAAGAAGCGCCGCTCCGGACCTTCCGAGTAGAGCACCGAGAACTTTGGCGGCGCAGAATCCCATGGTATGTAGCCCTGCAACACCAGAGCGGCGGGTCGAGAGTGGGTCAGACGTCCAAGGACTTCGTTCTTCTCCGTCTGCGCCCATTCATAGGTGACTTCCGGCCCCCCATCGGGCATCTGCCAGACAAGCCGCGCGTAGGAGTTGTCCCACGCTTTCGGCCCGACAAACTTCCACCATCCGGGTATCCGGGCGGCGCCGGATTGTTCCACGCCGGGCCATCCTGACCACCACCCGTCGAAATGCTTCGCGCAGAATTCAGCAGGCTTTGCCGTCGGAAAGTCCTTCCGCCAGGCATCGGGGAGTGAAAGGGTGCGAAAGGCGAAGATGTCTCGGTCATCGGCCACAAAGACGCTGCCGGACCAACTATCAGGTGATAGGGGACCGACCCTCCAATTCTGCGTGTTCTTAAGCCGCTGCCAAAGCTTGAGCGGGTCTTCGCCACTCATCGTGGCAAAACCGAGCAACCGGTAGATTTCCTGCTTGTCCAGCGCGGCGCCGAGCGGTCTTGCTTCGCTTAAGAACTCACCAGCATTAGGGGCAACGGTTGCTTCGCCTCCCCCGTCGCCCGGCATGACTCGTGCTCTAAGCTGAGTCACGCTTGCCCAAAGGGCACTTGCCGCTGTTCCCGCCCACTTCACAAAGCCACGTCTGTTCAAGGCCGGCATTTCCATTTTGGCATCCTGGCTGCTGCAATAATGAGCCCTCCTTATACCAAGATGGGTAAGGGTTTTCAAGATTAAATGAACCGTTTCTATATATAATGTCCGGAAATACAGGAAGTTGGACTTCCGCCCTCGTTTTGGTCATGGGTTGGCGGGTATAATGTCATAGATATTAGGAGTCTGCTCAAAGGCACTCCAACCCCACGGTTGGAGAAACAAGCGAGCCCTCCAAGGAAGTTTAAGACAGAATATATGAAACGATATCAATATGGCTTGACAAGACAAGTCATGCCCCGTTATTCTGCCCGGTGCGTTTTGGAATCACATGGTGGCGCTTTGGCGTAGTTCCCACGTCGCCTGGCCTAACCTGCTGCCCATCAAGGAGATAGCTTTAGTCCCAATCCTCAAATGCTCTAGCGATTCATCAGGAGGTTTTTTATGCAGAGACGTGATGTTTTGAAGATGCTTCCTTTAACGCTTGCCGGGATTGGAGAACTTGCCGGCGCAGGCAAGGCAAGTTGGCCTGCACCTGCGGGCACGGGAAGCAAGCCCCTAGTGGCCCAGGTCAAGTTGTATAAGGGAACGCCGACGCTGTTCCTCAACAACGAGCCGACCTTTGCCGGCATGTGCTGGGTTAGCACCCCTGCGGTGGAGGGTTGGAAGGATGCCGAGTACGCTCGCGGGATTGCCCAAGCGGGAATTCACATCTATTCCTTCGATGCGGGAAAGGACTTCGAGTGGGTCGAACCCAAGGCCGGACGCTCGGACCCCTTCGATTTCTCGACCGTGGAAGAGCGTTACGGGAAGATCCTCGAGGTTGATCCTCTTGCCCTCTTCCATCTGCGTTTGCATTTCGAGTTCGAGCGGGAGGACTGGTGGTTGAAGGCCTTCCCCAACGAGTGCGAAATTACATCGGAAGGGCATCCCCAGAGCGAGTCGTTCGCCTCCGAAGTCTGGCGAAAGCAAGTTAACGATTTTCTCAAAGCTTTCATCGACCACCTCAAGCACACCGGCCTGATTGATCGAATTACCGCCTTTCAGCCGGGGGCCGGAGGCACGGGAGAGTGGGTGAAGGGCGAGACGTCCATGTCCTGGCTTTGCGCGGATTATTGTGAGCCGATGCGGCGGCACTTCCGCTCCTGGCTCCGCCATGAGTATCACGATGACCCCGCTCGGTTGCAGGCCGCCTGGAACCGGCCCGGCGCCACCTTCGAGACGGCGGAAGTTCCACCCGCGGCAGAGCAACTTCAAACCAAGCTCTACACCTTCCGCGATCCCGCGCAGGAACAAAACGTCATCGATTATTTCCGTTGTTTTGCCGACCTGAGCAGCGACCTGGTCATTGATTTCTGCCGGACTATAAAGGAGGCAACGAACGGGGAAAAGCTGGCAGGGGCATTTTACGGTTATTTACTCGAAATGAACAATGGAGGCTTCCACGGCGAGAGGATGGAAAGCGATTACGCCACCTATTCGCGCAGCGGCCACCTGGGTTTGAAAAAAGTCTTCGAATCGCCTTACGTGGACTTTCTGGTTTCCCCGTACGCCTATGGTTTTCGCGGCATCGGGGGCGATGCGCCGACGGGGCAACCCCCGGAGTCGGCTTGGCTGCACGGGAAGCTCTGTATCGTTGAAGACGATACCCGCACGCTCATCAGCGCCGACCAGGAATACGGCCACACCTACACCGTTTCTGACAGCGTCGCCATTTTACAGAGGAACTTTGCCCGCGTGGTCACCCAGGGCATGGGCATGTGGTGGCAGTTTGATTCGGTTAATCCCGCGAAAGAACCGGCCTTTGGGCCTTTACTCCAGAGCTTTCACGAGCTCGGCAACTTTCTCATTCAAACCGACCGCACCCCGAATGCGGAAATCGCCGTGCTGATGGACGAGCAGAGCTTCTTCTATGAAAACAATCGCATCAACCTGGATCTCCCCATGATTCTTCAACAGCAGTTTTGGGGTTTGCCGCGACTGGGAGCTCCCTTCAATGTATATCTCCTGCAGGATTTCATTGAGGGCCGGATGAAGCCCTACAAGCTGTATATTTTCCTCAACGCCCTGCGTCTGGACCGAAACCGCCGGGAAGCCCTGAACAAGGAGCTGCGCAAAGACGGCCGCATGGCGCTGTGGATCTATGGATCGGGCTATGTCGAGGACGAGCCTTCCATCGAGCATATGCGCGAGCTGACGGGGTTCACGTTTGCAGCGCACAAGCAACCCTGGGGACCGCAGATGCACATTCTCGATTACACTCACCCGATCACCGAGGGTCTGCCGCAGGACCTCGTGTGGGGCACCAACAACAAACTATGCCCGATCTTCTGCCTGGATGACCCCCAAGCCCGGGTGCTGGGGCAAGTGGTGTTCTCGCGGGGGAATTGCAAACCCGGTATGGGCGTGAAGACTTTTCCTGGATGGACCTCGATTTACGTCGCCGCTCCCAATCTGCCGGCTCCCCTGTTGCGGGGCATCGCGGGTTTTGCCGGAGTCCATTTGTACAACCGGGATGGGGATGTCCTCTATGCGAACCGCGACTTGCTGGGCGTTCACACCGTTTCGGGAGGAAACAGAACCTTTCGTTTACCCCGACAGGTGGAGGAAGTATACGACCTCTTTAACCGGAAGGCGATTGCCCATAATGTGACCGAATTTCACGTGCAGTTGCGGCCGATCTCAAGCGCCTTTTTCTATACGGGAGACAGAGCGCAGCTCTCGCATCTCGTGAAAACAACCTGATGATGAGCGAATTGCCAGGTGAAAAAGGGTAACGATTTGTTGTTCTGCGTGATGGGGATCACTCCGTTTCTCTGTAACAGTGTTTCTACAGCAAGACGTCGCACTGCTTTTGTGGAGACCCTGCAAAAATGGTAGGAAGGTGGTAGGACGGCTTCCTTGAAGTCAAATAAATACCGTAGTTACGGGTGTTTTTTGAAGCATTGGTGCCGAAGAGAGGATTCTACATCCCTAGCCGATCTAAGTCAAAGGACATCAACACGAAGTTCAAGAGCCAGCATAAACACTGGCTCCTAGCACCTTTCTATCATTCTCCTAATTCTCTCTCGTACTCTATAGAAATAGACACCAAACAGACACCAAGATGCCGGCGCGTATGGTGGCGAAGGTTTGCGTATCAGCTTCCAGAATCCTGCGGTTCCCTGCAGTCTCTATACGGCCTGGCCCGGACGCCCCTTCTAAGCACGCCTTGCTAATCGGCTGCCCGCATTCTGCGCAGATGCCAAATTTCTCGTGCCGAATCCGCATTACGGCATCCTTCAATGGCGCGCAAAAGCTTGCTCTCCGTCTGCTGCAACTGGATTGCGAGGCAGCGTCGGTTTCGTTGGAGCTTATCAGTGATTATCGCACGAAAGAAAAGCCGCGCCGGTGATGCGGCGCTCACGTCAATGTTCGCTCGGCAGATAGATCACGTTGTTTGCGAAGTGGAGGGTGATTTCGTCGAGCGGGAAGTCGGTGAACTCAACGTGTTGCGTATATACGATAGATCGGCTTCGGTGGGTCGCGTGGGCTTAGTCATGATTTGCCTCTTTTGTATGAGTGACCCCCACGGCGGGGACGAAAGAAGGGACGGCATGTCGCCGCGACTGAGCGCGGCTGTCATGGCTTTTTGGGGGGACCGTGAATGAATTTGCACACGGACTGGAAGGATCGGTATTATTGCCGCGGGGGTTTGGAATTCACACCCCCGCCAGAGGGGTTACCCTCGGTTATTCTTCCTGCCGCAGGATACTGTAAAACACGTTCTTTGACTCCCGCGGCTCGATCTCGTGGGATGGACGCCTTTCATGGGTTCGAACTCTCTTGCTCCGATCCTCACACCGCACGGTCGCCTCATCTTAGGTCCGGTGGTCGAGGGGCCCACCCTGGACCCCAGTCTCGCCCGGCGTCTGCAAGATGCGTTCGCGCGGGGCTCCGGTCACGGGCTTCTCCAACTCGGAGCGGGTGAGGTCGGAACCGCGCTTCCTCCGGCTCTTTCCTACTGGCGAGAGCTTGCCACGCGGTACGTGACGGCCATCTGCACGTTTCCAGACGCCGCGGCAGATCCATCGAAAGCACACGTTCCGGCCCCGCCCCTTGGGGAGCTGGAGCCGCTGGCCCTGGCAGCGCCTCCAATGACCGGGGCGGAGTACCTGACAATCGATATCCTCCATACTCTCTGGCAGGCGATGGACGCAGCTTTTACCATTGAGCTAGCGGAGTCGGGAAGGTCGATCCAGGACTTCCTCAAGCGCCGCAACCCCGCGTGGAACCTGGTTGGCCGCGTGCACTTTAATCTCGCCGAAAACCGCAGGGACGATGCGTCTCCCTTCGCGTTTCTCGCCACCTACACAACCCGGCTTTCCGCCCACGCCAAAGCCCAACATCTTCCGCTCGGTCAGGCGCTGAGCGAATACGCAAGCGCCACGAGCAAGGAGCGCCTGTTATCGCTGCTCCTCCCCGTTCAACGCGCTGCCGAAATATGTCCGTGGCTGAAAGCCATGGTTGAGTCGGGCGAGATATTTCATCCGCTGCGCTGGAAACCGAGCGATGCTTTCCGCTTCCTCCAAGATGTGCCGCACTTGGAGAGCGCCGGTGTCGTAGTGCGAATGCCGGCGACGTGGCGGGCAAACCGTCCTTCGCGCCCGCAAGTAAGGGCCACGGTGGGAGGAAAAGCTCCCTCCAGGCTGGGCCAGGACGCGCTCCTCGACTTCCGTATGGAGGTCACGCTTGACGGCGAGCCTTTGACCGCCGCGGAGATCAAAGAGTTGCTTGCCAGGTCGGAGGGACTCTCGTTGGTCCGAGGCCGCTGGGTCGAGGTCGATCGTGAACGCCTCGGCCGGATGCTTGACCATTTCCAAGCGGTCGATCGTGCCGCCGCCGCGACTGGCGTCACTTTTGGGGAAGCTATGCGCATGGTTGCCGGCGCCGATGTCGGGGCTGACGGCGGCGAGGCCGACCCCGATTGGGCCCAGGTGGTCGCAGGACCCTGGCTGCTCGAAACGCTGAAAGGGCTTCGCGGTCCGGAGGGGCTGGCCCGCGTCGAACCTGGCGCCGCCCTGAACGGCACGCTGCGGCCTTACCAGCAGGTGGGTACGCGCTGGCTCTACCTCCTCTCGAAGCTCGGGCTGGGGGGTTGCCTTGCCGATGACATGGGCCTCGGCAAGACCATCCAGTTGCTGGCGCTTCTGCTTGTCCTCAGAAGCCCGACGACGGAAGTAGCGCCGGACTTTAGCCCGGCACCCTCCGACGCGTTCCCGGCAGACTCTGCCGCCCTAAAGGGTAGCGCTACGACGTCCGACACGGGAAGATTGCCGAGCCTGCTGGTGGCGCCCGCTTCGCTTTTGGCCAATTGGGCCGCGGAGCTTGCCCGCTTCGCGCCGAGCTTGAAAGCGTTAGTTGCCCATCCTTCCGTGATCCCGGCGTCCGACCTTAAAGCGCTGGCGCCCGAACGTCTCGGAGATGTGGATTTGGTCATTACCAGTTACGGTTCGCTCCTTCGCATCCCTTGGTTGACGGAGACCTTATGGCGGTTGGTGGCGCTCGACGAAGCTCAGGCCATCAAAAATCCAGCGGCCAAGCAAACCCGCGCCGCCAAGAAACTGAACGCCCAGGCGAGATTTGCGCTCACCGGTACGCCGGTCGAGAATCGGCTGGGAGACCTGTGGTCCATCTTCGACTTTACCAACCCGGGCCTGCTCGGGTCATCGAAAGAGTTTACGCGCCTGGTCAAACATCTCGCGGAGAAGCCGCATAACCCTTACGGCCCGCTCCGCGAGCTCGTGCGACCGTACATTTTACGCCGGCTGAAGACCGACAAGTCGGTAATAGCGGACCTGCCTGACAAGACGGAGGTCAAGGCCTTCTGTCAGCTCAGCCGCCCGCAGGCAGCACTCTACCAGCAGGCGGTGAAGGAACTGGCAGACCAACTCGATGACGCCGAGGGCATCAAGCGCAAGGGCGTTGTGCTGTCGTTCCTGATGCGATTCAAACAGA
>PLWR01000596.1 GCA_003165615.1 Acidobacteriota bacterium
ACCGGAGTGAAATACATACCCCCCAGTGGAGAATTGCTGTCCGCGGTTTTGCCCTGAGGGCGGCGGAACCTAGCGTTGATTCCAACGGCGCTTTTGGCCATGCTCTCAGGGGCGCCGAACCAACCCGGAGGAGGAATTCAAATGAAGAAGATAGTGCTGCTGACTTTTGCGGTCCTGGTATTTGGCAGTTTATCCTTTGCGGGATCCAAAACCATCACCGGGGTTGTGAGTGACTCGCATTGCGGGGCGAAACACTCGGCCGCTGGAAACGCGGATTGCATCGAACATTGCGTTGCCGGTGGAGCGTCGTACATCCTCGTATCGGATGGAAAAATCTACCAGCTTGATGCCCAGGACAAGTTCAAGGGATTGGGTGGTAAAGAGGTCACCGTGACCGGCAAGTTCAAAGGTGACACCATCACGGTCAAGAGTGTGGCAGAGAAGACGAGCTAGCTCTCGACCCTTTAATAACGAACACTGAGCGGCCACTCGCGACCAGGCGAGTGGCCGTTTGTCTTTTGGGAATCAGCCTTCGCATAAGCGTTGGGGGAAGCGGGGCGCCGACCTTGGGCCATATGTTTTCAAACGATTGAGTAACCACACGCTCTCCAATAACATCTAAACCGTGTGTGAAGCCGCCACGATCCAGACGGCGAGCACCATAGGGCAATGTGCAGTTCGGCTTAGTATCAGGAAAACCAAAGGTTGCGGAGGTTGGCATGAAGCGATTCACTTTTCTCGTCCTGGGATTGCTACTGGCAACGGGCCTCAGCTTTGCTGCCCCGGGCAAAGACCCCGCCAGGACTTATGTGGGGAGCATTGGTGATTCCATGTGTGGCGCCAAGCACATGATGCCCGGCGAGAGTGACAAGGATTGCACCCTGGGATGCGTAAAAGAAGGAGCCAAATACATTCTCATCGATCCCAGCGGGAAGATTTATCAACTCAGCGACCAGAAAAAGCCCGAGCCGTTTGCGGGCGCCAAGGTGAAGGTTACGGGCACACTCAGCGGCGACACCATTGCGGTGGACTCCATCGTCGCGGCAAATTAACAGGTTGGGGAAACAGGCCCGGGGCACCGCGGTAGCGCCGGCTTCCAGCCGGCAGCCCCTTTAGGTTCATCAAAGGCCGGCAAGATGCCGGCGCTACAGCAGGCGTTGCCGGCAGACGCTCAAAGTTGACGTGCGCGATGAGCTCAGCAGGAAATTGAAATATCCGCTATAATTATGGTGACGAGTCATACTGAGAGGATAAAAAAGGATTTATGGATACAGAGAAGACCACGCCCGAAAGCAAGGAATGGACAGTCCGCCGGGTGGGAACAGTAACATTCGCAATCTCCAAGCCCAAGAGAAGTCCGCGCAAGCTGCGCCAGATGCGCCTTAAGAACCGCCGGCGAGCGCGCTAAGCGGCGATGGGCCACAATAGTCGGAACCCAAAAATTCAAACCACGGGTTGATCGCGGGGCGTGGCGATTTCCATTTCGCCGAGGGATGAGTTTTATTGAATGGTCCAGGCCCCGCGCGTCTTGACAGGAGCAGGGACCCACAGGGCGGATTCACTAAACTTCAATAATTGTCCCGACGAAGTCACCAGCGCAAGGTTGCCGCGGTTACTGGTCGAGAAGGGCCACCATGAAGTTTGGCCCCTCCTGGGTGGATTGAATGGGTGGGTGGAGCTTGGTTACCCCACCGAATCGGCGGTCGGAGACCGCCGCTGCAGCGTGATTTTTCACAGCTTCTCCCCGACGGGCCGGCCATACAACTCTTGGCGGCAGAAAAGACTCTATCAATAAGAATCTTCCGCAGGTTTTGGAAGTGCGAGCAATAACGGGTATCCCGCGATGAAATCAGATTTCAAACTTGGCAAAAGAATTGTGATGGGAGTCGTCCTGCTGGTGCTGGCCGGCTTGATCAGTTTGGCCAACGCCCCCGCGGATTCACCGCTGTCGAAGGACGACATCACCCTGCTTCTGCTGGGAAGCTCACCCAGTAGCAAGATCATTCAAATGGTTGAGCAGCGTGGCGTGGACTTCCCAATGAATCCGGACCTGGCCAAGACGTTCCACGACCAGGGCGCCAGCGACGATTTGATTGACGCTTTGCGCAAGGCGGGAAATAAGGCGACGGCAAAGGCCAGCGCGCCTGCCCCTGCTCCCGCATCGCAACCGTCGCCCCCGGCAGCGGCCAATCCCAACCCCTCTCCCGCTCCGGAACCCTCACCCGAGGGTAAACCCAATGCTCCGGACGCCCCGGAACCCCGGGCGACGGAAGCTCCGCCGGCTGCTCCCTCGGCGCCCGTTGCCCCCACGATGCGTGAGTCGTCACCCTCTTCCGATGAGCCCGTACTGCACACACGGCATTCCGCTGCCCCGGAAGCGGCGCCGGCGGAGAGCGCTCCTTCCCCTGCGCCCGCCGCACCGAGCCTGGGGTCATCCTCCGAGCCGGTTATGCATGAAGCTGCCAAGAAGGAAGCTCCGCCGGTGACTCCCGCTACCGCGAGCGCCCCGGGTCTGAAGGATCCCGACGCGCAAGGAATCCAGCACATCATCCAGGAATTTGCCGCCAAGGAGAAGGTCTTTCGCGAGGCCCGCAACAATTACACTTACCACCAGATCAACAAGGTTCAGGAACTCGGCGCAGAGAATGAAATTGTGGGGACCTTTGAGCAGGAGTGGGACATCCTCTATGACGACGCCGGCAAGCGCATCGAGAAGGTCACCTACGCGCCTTTGAACACGCTGAAGGGATTGATTGTCACCAAGGAGGACATGGAAGGCTTTCGCAATATTCAGCCCTTTGTCCTCACCACCGACGAGTTGCCGGAGTACGACATCAAGTATCTGGGCCACGTCAAGGTGGACCAGATTACCGCGTACGTGTTCTCCATCCGGCCCAAGGAGATGGAGAAGAACCACCAATATTTCCAGGGTGAAGTGTGGGTTGACGATCGGGACTTGCAGATTGTCAAGAGCAACGGCAAGCAGGTGCCCCAAGCCAAGATGAGCCACGGGCAGGAAAACCTGTTCCCGCGGTTTACCACCTGGCGCGAGCAGGTGGATGGTAAGTTCTGGTTTCCCACTTACACCATGGCCGACGATACCCTCTACTTTTCCCAGGGCCCGCCTGTCCACATGAAGGAAGTTGTTCGCTACACCGACTACAAGCAGTTCAAGTCGGGCGTGCGTATCCTGACGGTGGAATCGGTTGATAAACAGAAGGATCAAACAACCCCGGCGGCCACTCCGCCGAAAAAGTAAGCGCGGGCTGACACTCTGTTACAATTCCTTCCATGAAGCCCCTTAAATTGAATTGGCGCATGGTGCTGATGCGCCCGCGCAATCCCTTGAACATCGGGGCGGCAGCGCGGGCGTGGGCGAATTTCGGCTTGCTGGATATGGCGGTTGTTGCCCCTTTTGAACCCACATGGCACGAGGCGCACACGGCGGCGGTAGGCGCAGGGCCGGTGATCGCTTCGGCGCGTGCGGTGCCCACCCTTGCTGACGCCATGGGCGACGCAACGGTGGTAATCGGCACCACCACCGGCTCCCGTCGCCATCTTGGCCGCGAGATACTGCCACTGCCGGAACTGGCCGCCTGGCTGCGCCGACGCCGAGCCCGCGGAAAAGCCGTCCTGCTTTTCGGCTCAGAGAAGACCGGCCTTTCCAACGAAGATATGAGTCATTGCCACACGCTGGTGCGGATTCCCACGACGCCGGATTGCCCTTCCATGAACCTGGGGCAGGCGGTAGCGGTCTGCGCGTATGAATTGGTCCGCGCCGGCATCGTCTCGTTGCCGCCCGCCGAGGTAACCGTGCATCGCTCAGAACCCGCCAACCAGCAGGCGCTCGATCACATTTTTGCGCACGCTGTCCAGCTCCTGGAGGCATCGGGGTATTTCCACCCCAAAAGCCGGGCAGCCATGCTGATGAAGCTGCGCCGCACCTTGCTCGATTTGAACCTCACGTGCAACGATGTCCGAGTCCTGGGCGGAGTACTCTCCCAGGTGGAATGGAAGCTGGAGTCAGAAGGCGGGACACGGGACACGGTAGACGGGAAACGATAGGCGCAGGCGGGGTAAGAAAACCACATCGCCACCCTGCACCCCGTGTCCCGTTTTTTGACCGTAGCGCCGCCGGGCGTTATAATTAATTGGGATTTCATCAACAGGGAGGCTTGCTTGCCGCTTTACGAGTACGAGTGCAGGAAATGCGGGCGAAGGATGGAGAAAATCCGCAAATTCTCCGATCCGCCTCTGACGAAGTGTGAAAACTGCGGAGGGAAACTCGAGCAATTGCTCTCATCGCCAGCCATCCGGTTCAAGGGATCGGGTTGGTACATCAACGATTACGCGAAGAAATCGTCCCCTCCCAGCAGCAGTTCGTCTGGCGATTCTTCCCCCTCATCGGAAAAGAAGGAAAAGGCAGAGGCCAAGGCGGATGTGAAGTCAGAGGCAATGTCAGAGATGAAATCAGAGACCAAGGATTCCAGCAAGTCGAGTAAACCTGCCAAGACCAGTTCCAGCAAGGAGTAAGAACAGGCGCCAGGTGTCAGGTTCCAGACACCTGGACTTACAGATGTTAGATAGCGAAATAACTTTCATCTTCTGGAGCGGCGCAGGTTGTCACGCTATTTTGCCAACCTCGATGCGTGCCAAGTTTAACGAAGAACCGCCGATATCCCAATCCCTGACACCTGACACCCGAAATCTCCCACCCGACACCTAAATATGCAGTGAGCGGAGATAACTCCGAAAAGCTTTGCCCAGGTCAGGCCGGTCGAGCGCAATTTCCACGGTGGCTTGCAGGAAGCCGAGTTTATCACCCGCGTCGTATCGCTTACCCTCGAAGACATAACCGTAAACGGGTTCCTTGGCGAGCAGCCGCCGCAGGCCATCGGTGAGTTGGATTTCTCCCCCCGCGCCCGGAACAACGCTGGAAAGGGCTTTCCAAATCGAAGGCGTCAGAATGTAACGCCCGATCACGGCCAGGTTTGAGGGGGCTTCTGACGGCGACGGCTTTTCGATCATGTCCTCAATCTGGTAAAGCCGCCCCGGGCACTCGTCATCCTGCACCAGACGCCCGCGAATGATTCCGTAATTTGAAACCGACTTTCGGGGAACCCGCTGAATAGCAACAACCGTGTGCCCACAACGGTCATAAACTTTCAGCATCTGCTTCAGGCAGGGCACCTCATTCACAATGATGTCGTCGGAGAGCAGCACCGCAAAGGGTTCATCCTCCACCAGGTTGCGCGCGGTGAGGATGGCATCACCTAATCCTCTGGGGATTTGCTGCCGCACATAGGCGAAGCGCAGCATGCCGGAAATCGATCGGAGTTGGCGACGGAGATCCTCCTTGCCTTTTCCTGCCAGCTCCCGCTCCAGTTCGGTAGAGACATCAAAGTGATTTTCGATAGCCTGTTTGCCACGCCCCGTAACAAAGACCACCATGGGTATGCCGGATGCGGCCACTTCCTCCACCGCATACTGCACCAACGGCTTGTCCACGATCGGCAGCATTTCCTTGGGTTGGGCCTTGGTTGCCGGCAGGAAACGCGTCCCCAGCCCGGCCACCGGTAACACCGCTTTGCGGATCCGCATGTGCCCTCGCTCGCCTTGTGATTTCATTGCCACAGGATTCCCTGGGCGACGTTCAGTTTACCCCTCGCTTCCACACTCGTCAAAGCATGTATTGCCGATTGTCGATTTACCATTGCCGATGGACGATTGTCGATTGTCGATTGCCGAATGCCGAGGAGCAACAAGGAAATCATCCTCCGCTTTCAATCGGCAATCGTCAATCATCCATCGGCAATTGACAATCGTTAATCGGCAATCGACAATCGTCAATGTGATGTTGGTTCTGGGAATTGAATCGAGTTGCGATGAAACGGCAGCGGCAGTAGTGGCCGACGGCGAGAGGATTTGCTCGAGCGCGGTGGCCTCACAAATCCTCATGCACGAAAAATACGGCGGCGTGGTTCCGGAACTCGCCTCACGCGAACACTTGCGCGCCATCGGGCCGGTTGTGGATGAGGCCTGCCAGCAGGCCGCGGTGACTCTGCGCGAGGTGGACGCGATCGCTGTTACCGAAGGCCCGGGCTTGATCGGCTCACTCATGGTGGGACTGGTTTACGGCAAAGCCCTGGCCTTATCCTTGCACAAGCCTCTGGTGGGAGTGAATCACCTGGAAGGCCACATCCATGCCGTGCTGCTTGAAAATAAAATCGACCGCGCCGCCGGCAAGCCTCTTCCGGAAGCGCAGGTTCCCGCTGTTACCCTGGTGGTTTCCGGCGGCCACACCACTCTGTTTCACGTTGCGCCCGGTGCTTCAGGAGCTCAGCAAGCCTTTCCGCCATTCGCTTATACCCAGCTTGGCCACTCGCGCGACGACGCTGCGGGCGAAGCGTTCGACAAGGTCGCCCGGCTGCTCGCCCTGGGATATCCTGGCGGGCCGATCATTGATAAGCTCTCCCGTTTCGGCGATCCCCACGCGGTGGATTTTGGCCACATCAGGATGAAAGGCAATCCTTTCGATTTCAGTTTTTCCGGACTTAAGACCGCCGTGCTCTACCGCGTGCGCGGCAAGGATCTGGCGGTCGAAGCGGAGGAGCGTCGCGCCTGGCGCAAAACCGTTCAGCGCCCCAACCTGGATGAGCTGCGCGGCCGTTGTTCGCAGGCGACGCTTGACCTCATCGCCAGCTTCCAATATGCCGTGGTGCAGGACTTGGTGGAGCGCACCCTCGCCGCCGCCGAAGACTCCCACGTCGATAACATCTTTGTCTCCGGAGGCGTGGCGTGCAATTCACTGCTGCGCCAGCGCTTTGCCCACCGGTGCAAGGGATTCCAGGTGTTTTTTCCTTCCCCATCTCTTTCCACGGACAATGCCGCCATGATTGCCGCCGCCGGTTACTATAAACTCCTCGCGGGCGAGCGCGCCGGCATCTCCCTTGCCCCCCAGGCGTCGTTTCCTCTTGGCGTGAAACGGTAATAGGCCGCTGAACACGTTTTGCAGGGGCTGGACTTGGCCTGCCGTGGGAACCCCAAGGGGTAGCTTGCGCAAATCATGGCAATAACTTGCTTGCCTCATCCCACAGAGGGACCCGAGGGTAAAAAAGGGTTGGGCAACATTTTGCGGACCTGTCATCCTGAACCCCGACGCC
>PLWR01000299.1 GCA_003165615.1 Acidobacteriota bacterium
CGCCCGCCTTCACCATCAGCATGACACGCCGGGGCAGTTTGAGTAACTGTATAAACTCCGCGATCGAATGCGCGCCCACCACCTGTGTGCCCGCCGCTTCATTCTTGAGGAAATCATCCACTTTGGAGACAGTGCGATTGAATACCGCCACCTTGTAGCCGTGGTCGTTCATGTTTAAGACCAGGTTCTGGCCCATGACCGCCAATCCCATCAGTCCAATATCGCAACTTGCGTTTGACATGTTACCTCCCATTAGAGTTTCACATTTTATCCAAACTCGCCGTTTTTGTGTCGTTAAGTTTTGTGCGAACGAACTGAGGCACTGGCAGCAGATTGTTTCAAGCCAGTGTAGCGTGGACCTATTCGCTTAATTCCGCGGCTTGGGGTTGTGAGCAGGGGACGAGTCGCGGACCTATAAACCAGGTCCGCACTACGCCCCCTCCCAAAGCTGAAAACGCGAGTGGCACTTGCATTCGGCAGTGGACGGTTGTATTTTGACGAAGAGGAGATTTATGCGCGCGAAACGGGTTAATCGTCGAGAGTTTATTCATGCTTCTGCAGCACTGGGGGGGAGTGCGTGGTTGGCGGGCAAGGGCCTCGGCGAGGCTGCAACGGAGGTTCAAGTTTGTCCGAAATCGCCGCCTCCCGCTCGAACCCTTTATGCGCTGCGACTGAGCGATCTGACGTCCGCGGCATGGGACACACGGCTGACGATCTCGTGCCTGCAAGGTCTGGTCAACCGGTCCCAGCCGCGCCTCTACCTGATTCATGACCACTACGACGAGCTATGGCTGGATTGGCTGCGCGAGCGCGGCGACGTCGACGAAGTGAAATGGCTGGAAGTAGGGGAAGTGTTCGAGCGCTTCCTGCCAGAAGTCCACCAGGGATTCATCATTGATCCTGCAGTCCCAGCGACTATCAACGCCGCAACCATGCTCGCCGCGGTGCGTGGGGGATTGGTGGTCACGCCGCGCACTTCGGCCCAGTACAACCTGCCTTGCGGGAGGCTGCCTGATTCCTGGAAGACCGGCTTGGATTTCAGCATGATGAATTTCAAGAAGGACGTGGAAGTTTACCGCTGGGTCTTCCAACAGGTTGGCGATCAGCTTTCCCGCCAAGTCGTCGCCGTGTTCGATCCGCAAGAGACGGCGCTACGCGACTACCTCGTGGAGTTCAAAATCCCGCTTCTGTGGATTTCCGGGCCCGGCGATGTGGCCAAGAACCCCAAAGCTTCCCCCGAGGAGGAAAAGGACTTTGCCCGCGACATTCTGATGAAATGGCCTCCCAACATCCCCTGTCTCGGCTGGCCCGGCAGCGGGGAAGACCCGCAAGGAGGGATCGGGGAATGGCTGGGCGTGCGGTTGATCAGTGAGTGCGCCAAATACATGGTGGTATGTGGCTACGATGGTTTTGGTCCGGCGGTGGGAAACCTATCGGTTCATTCCGGCACCTCGGCCACTTTGCGCCAACCTCCGATGCCAACGGCCAAGCTGGACCGCAAAAAGGTTTATGTTTGCTTCAGTGCGTCCGACGGGGACGGCCCGAATTTTGTGCGGCAAGTCTATCGCCAGCTTCACGACGATCGGCGGCGGACAGATTTCCTGCCCATCGGCTGGCATTTTGAGCTCGCCGACTACAGCCTCCTCCCCGACATCGTTGATTACTTCTACCGGAAACGTCATGCCGGAGATAATTTCCTTATTGCTTTAACGGGTTTGGGCTATATCCACGAAGATAATTATGCCGACAATTTCCCGGCCGAAGATCGAGAAAAGATCTTGCATGATTATGTGCAGCTTTCCGGGCAATATGCGGCTAGATTCGACGTGAATATCCTGACGACTTTCGCCGAGATGTCGGCGGAACGTCTGCGGGTTTTTGCGAAAATGCCGGGAATCGCCGCCATCTTGGCAAATTACGCGCGCACCCATGAAACAACATTTTCGAATCAAGTAACCGAGGTGGAGGGTGTGCCAGTTTTTCGCGCCGTGAACGGGACCCCCGGCGATCTCATGAATACACCGTTCGTCCGCCGCAACGCCGAGTCTTTCATGGTCGATGACATCAAGCGGTGGACACCCGCGGAGCGGCCGGCATTCCTATTCGTGTCCCTGGTGTTATGGTTTACGCGAGCCGAGATGCTGGAAAACATTATTGAGGGGCTGGGACCGGAGTACGTCGCGGTTCGTCCGGATCAGTTCGTTTCACTCTATCGGCAATCCCGGGCACTTGCGCCCGCCCCCCGGGGCTGACCTGAAACTGCACCTCGCCTTGCCGCCTGGCAATGGTTTTCCACTCAGCAATGGGGGCAAAGCGCGAAGGGGAGAAGCATGAACAGCCGCGATCGCGTAAAACGAGCCATATCGTTTCAGAACCCAGACCGAATCCCGATTTCCAACGCCATCTTGCCCGCCACCCAGCTCAAGTACGGCAAGGCCCTGGATGAAATCGTGAATGACTATCACGAAGATTTCGGCTGGGAATTCATGCGCGATATGACCTTGGACGAGTACCCGGCCCAATACCAAGCGGGCACGCACACGGATGACTTCGGCACCGTTTGGCAAACGGCGAGGCAAGGACTCCATGGGATCCCGATTCACTGGCCCATCAAAGACCTGCAACGGCTGGATGACTATCAGTGGCCGGAGGTCTTTTCAGCAGGTCCGCCCCACGGACGGCTGTACAGCGGGCACATGATGGGCTTCGACGAGCGTTGGTACGCTCGCGGCGCCTGGATTGTTTACTTCGAGCAGCTCCAGCAATTGCGCGGGATGGAAAACTTCTTTGCCGATTTGGCTACGGAATCCGGGGAATTCTACCGCCTCCTGGATTTGCTTCTGGACTTCAACCTGCGTTGGCTTGATAAGTGGATCAAGTTGGATTACGACGGCTATGAGTTTGCGGATGATTGGGGTCATCAGTATGGTTTGATGATGAATCCCAAGCCTTGGCGACGCATCTTTAAGCCGCGCTGGGCGGAGATGATCAAGAAAGTCCGATCCGCAGGTAAAGATGTCTGGTTCCACACCGATGGCCACGCCAATGAGGTGTTGGGCGATTTGGTGGAGATCGGCGCCAACGTTATCAATTGTCAGGTATCCGTGGTAGGGATGGAGTGGGTTGCCGCCAATTTGCGCGGGAAGGTGGCCATTCGCACGGATATTGACTGCCAGCACCTCTTGCCCTATGGCTCACCTTCCGAAGTGAAAGAGGGCGTCCATCGTACCCTCGAGGCTTGCGGTAATTCTGCGGGAGGCGTTGTGGCCTGCGGGGAGATCGGCCCGGACGTGCCCCTGGAAATTATCCGCGCGATGTATGAGGCTTTTGTTGAGTACGGCGCCTACAGCCGCTAAGACAAGTGGGGCTTCGAGACCTTTGAGACGGGCAGAACTTGTGCGTTGGCAAAGTTTCCTGTGTCGTAACCTCGAGCGTTTGGGCTACGCCATGGGAATAATCATGGGAATAATCATTGCGGTAGGGCTATATATGACATAGCATGCGGGACAAATCCACATTGCAGATTGTCAGCCCGTGCGGTGAATTGTGCCCAACACTCAGATCCCCGTTCACCCGAGCCAAACGGAGCGAATTCCCTCGCCTTGGGGTTTCCCTCCGCGATCGATTTGTGTTATTCAATCACGCCCGGGAGAGTTTCTGATTTCATCCCCCGAATATCGCGGCGCTGCCGTTCTCGTATCAACGCGCCCTCAAATCAAATGCGAAATAATTCCTATCTGGAGAACTTTTCATGCCCCTAAAACTGAAAGCTGCCAACGAATGCCAACTGGATGTCCTGACCTTTGGTGAATGTATGATTCGCCTGAGCCCGCCGGGCCATCAGCGGATCGAGTTTACGCCCTATTTTGAAGCTTGGGTGGGGGGTGGCGAGTACAACGTCAGTTATGCCCTCAGCCGGCTGGGCCTGCGAACCTCGTGGGTCTCGCGCCTGGTGGAGAATCCCCTGGGCGCGTTCATTCGCAATCATGCCCGAGCCTCGGGAATGGACATCAGCCATGTGGTCTGGATTCCCTACGACGGCGTTGGCAAGGCAGACCGCATCGGCTTGAATTTTACCGAGGTCGGCATCGGCGTGCGCGGCAGCCTGACCATGTATGACCGTGGCCATGCCGCCGCCGCCCACATCCAGCCTGGCGAAGTCGATTGGAAAAGCATTTTCGCGCGCGGTGTGCGTTGGTTCCACACCGGAGGAATCTGCACGGCGCTCAGTGATTCCAGCGCCGCGGTGGTGAAAGAATCCATGGAAGCGGCGCACGCGGCGGGCGCCATCGTGAGTTACGACCTCAACTTCCGCAGCAAGCTTTGGTCTAGCGCCAAAGCCATTGAAGTAACCAAAGGTCTGGTGCCCTATATCGACGTGCTGATCGGCAATGAAGAAGATTTCCAAAAGGTTCTGGGCTTCAAGGTGGAAGGAGTGGATGAATCACTCAAGAAATTGCCCATTGAAGGCTACAAGAAAATGGTAGAGCAGGTGGTTGGCAAGTACCCCCACATCCAGGCCGTGGGCACCACGCTGCGCGAGGTAGTGAGTGGACTGGTGAACAACTGGTCAGCCATTCTGTATTTCGAAGGGCAATTTTACCAGTCCACGGCGCTATGAGGGCCTGGAGATTGAAGACCGCGTGGGAGGCGGCGACGGTTTTTGCAGCGGCGCCGTCCTACGCCCTGCTGGAAGGCGGAAGCCCGCAAGACGCCGTCGATATGGGCGCGGCGCATGGCGCGCTGCTGCAATCCACGCGCGGCGACACCAGCATGATTACTTTGGAAGAGGTCAAGCACGTCATGAAGGGCGGCTCGGCGCGGATCAAGCGGTAAGGGGCTGGGAAGGAAAGTCATCATTCACCACTGAGGCACTGAGACGCAAAGAAAGGAACCTCTGCTTTCATATCTCTGCGCCTCAGTGCCTCAGTGGTGAATAATCTGAGGGGATTCTCGTGTCCCTCGATGTTGGAACTTCCTGCCGTGATAAGTTGGAGGCCGTAAATTAGGAGTGAGTAAATCGCACATCGGAGAGCACTCATGAAGATACTTTTGCGTATCGGAATCACACTTTCCTTACTGATAGTAGGTTCCATGGCCCAAGCTAAGCACATCATGACTTACGAGGATTTGGCGAAGGTGCAGCGGATCGCCGATCCGCAATTATCGCCGGATGGCAAATGGATCGCCTATGAAGTCGCGGTGGTCGATCTCGCCGCGAACAAAAAGGTCAGCCGCATTTGGATGGTTTCCGCCGAGGGCGGCGAACCGCGGCAACTGACCCGCGGTGACGGGTCTGACACGCGCCCCCGGTGGTCCCCGGACGGTAAATCGCTGGCCTTTATTTCCACCCGAGGGGGGAGTTCGCAGGTGTGGATTCTGCCCTTGAGTGGAGGCGACGCATGGCCCCTTACTTCCCTCTCCACCGAAGCCGACGGGGTCATGTGGGCTGCCCATGGCGACACGTTGCTCTTTACTTCACAGGTCTACCCGGACTGCCCGGATGAAGCTTGCAACGCGCAACGGCTGAAAGAAGCGGCCGAGAGCAAAGTCAAAGCGCAGATTTTCACCGAACTGCTATTCCGCCATTGGGACTCCTGGCGCGACGGCCGCTACACGCACCTCTTCGCCGTTTCCGCCAAGGGCGGCGTGCCCCGCGACCTGACGCCCGGCGCTTACGATTCACCCACGTTTTTCCTGGGCGCGCCCGATGGCTATGCGATTTCGCCGGATGGTACGGAGGTTTGCTACACCTCCAACCGCACCAAGGGTTCCGGTGGCCAGTCCGCGGCGGCTTGGACCACCAATAATGATCTTTTCATCATCGGCACGCAGAGCGGCGAACCACTCAACATTACCAGTGACAACCCGGGCTCGGACGCGTCACCACAATACTCCCCCAACGGCCGCTACATTGCCTACACCTCGCAGGCACGCAATGGCTATGAGTCCGACCTCTTCCGCCTGCGCGCTTACGATCGGGAGAAAGGAAAAATCACCGACCTCACTCCGGGATTTGACCAGTGGGTGGCAAGTTTCACCTGGGCGCCTGACAGCGACACCATCTATTTCACTGCCTCTGACCATGCCCGGCAGCCGGTATTCAAGACTTCCGTCAGCTCGCCCAAGGTGGAAAAAGTTCTGGAAGGCATGAATGACGACCTCAGCGTGAGCCGCGATGGCACGTGGCTGTTCCTGACCCGCACCAGCCTGACGCAGCCGGCGGGAATCTATCGCGTGGCCATTACCGGCGGCACGCCGAATCTGCTGACCCATGAAAACGACGTCCTGCTGGCGGAGCTCGACATGAATCCGGCCGAGTCTGTAACCACGCACGGGGCGCTCGGGGCGGAGATCCAAAGCCTCATGGTGAAGCCGCCGGGCTTTGACCCGAGTAAGAAATACCCGGGCCTGCTGCTCGTTCATGGCGGCCCGCAGAGCGCTTGGGAAGACGCCTGGAGCTACCGTTGGAATGCGCAGATGTTCGCCGCGCACGGGTATGTGGTTTTGATGACGAACTTCCACGGGTCCACTGGCTATGGCCAGAAGTTTGTGGAGGAGATTTCCGGCGACTGGGGCGGCGCACCCTACCAGGATTTGATGGACGCTACGGACTTTCTCGAAAAGCTGGACTATGTGGATAAAGCGCGGATGGTGGCCGCAGGGGCATCCTTTGGCGGGTTTATGATCGACTGGATCGCCACCCACACCGACCGCTTTAAGGCCCTGGCCTCGCACGACGGCGTGTATGACAATCCCAGCATGTACGGCGAGACGGAAGAGATCTGGTTCGACGAATGGGAGTTCAAAGGCTTGCCCTGGGACAAAGAGTCCATGGCGCTGAGACAGAAATGGTCGCCTTCGAGCTATGTCCAGGACATTAAGACGCCCATGCTGCTGATTGAAGGCGCAAAGGATTTCCGCGTGCCGGAGGGCCAGGCCTTCCAACTGTTCTCGGCCTTGCAACGGCGCGGCATTCCATCCAAGCTGCTGTATTTCCCCGATGAAGGGCACTGGGTGCTGAAACCGCAGAATAGCCAGCTCTGGTACAACACGGTGCTGGGGTGGCTGGATGAGCACACGAAGTGGGGGGGTAAGTTTACGATTGGGAACTGACCGGCGACAGCTCACAGTAGGCAGTAGGCAGTAAGAAAATGGAGTCTCCTTGGCCGAAGCTTGACAGTAATGCATAAACGCATCAAAATGAATTTATGCGCACAACCATCGATTTGCCAGAAAATCTATATCGAACCCTCAAGGTTCGTGCAGGAATGAATGGGCTTACCTTGCGACAGTTGGTTCAGCAACTCATTGAGCAAGGACTGCGGTCTCCGAGGACTGAACCCTCCGCTAGCCGGCACGCTCCTCCTCCGGTGATAATAGTCCCTCGCGGAGTGCCCATTCTCGCCCTGTCGCCCCAGGAAATTAGGCGGATGGAAGAAGAGGAAGACGAGGCCAAGTATGAGGGACCTGCTTGATGCGAGTGTATGGCTTCCCTTAAGCGCACCGGAACACGTCCATTACCCTCGCGCCCGACGCTACTGGGACGAGGAGTCCGCGAGCGAACTGGCTTTTTGTCGCGTGACGGCGTTGGCACTCCTACGACACCTTACCAACGCCAGAATGCTTGGGAGTGCAGCTTTGGATGGCCGCGCGGCGTGGCAAGCGCTTGAGACTTGGCTGGCAATTCCCAAAATCACTCTACTCGCTGAACCGCCCGGACTCGATGAGTTGCTGTCGCAGTGGAGCACCCAAATTGACCTGCGTGGCGGAGACTGGACCGACGCGTACATTGCCGCCTTCGCGGCGGCGAGCGGCTGCCGCCTTGTTGCCTTTGATACCGATTTCCATCGTTACCCCGGGATCGAGTTCCTGCACCTGAAGGCATAAGAATGTGGAGGATACAGTCAATCCTCGAAGATCATCAAGCGGAACTCTCGGAGGTTTGGCATGGGGATTTTGGCGACGAACGCTGACGAACGGGTTGCGGATGTTCGGTTTACCGAAGATGAACTCTGCGTCACGTTGATCGATGGCCGCACGATCAGCGTTCCTCTGACGTGGTATCCCAGGCTCCTGCACGCGACCAAGAAGCAGCGAAAGAACTGGGAAACGTGCGCGGCCGGGTATGGGATTCACTGGCCCGACATCGATGAGGACTTGAGCACCGAGGGATTACTGCGCGGAGCCCCAGCACGCCGTGCGCTCGCGGTGAAAACATGAGAAGAAAATGCTGTAGAAGGTCCCTCGCCGTGTGCGTTCACAATGCGGGTTACGAAGTATCGCTGGAGCGCCGGAAATTGTATGAGGTTCTTCCAGACCCCGCAGCAGCCAAGCATGGGCTCCTGAGGGTCGTCGACGAGTCGGGTGAAGATTATCTCTACCCGGAGGATTTTTTCCTTCCCGTGGGATTGCCCGGATCTGTGGAAAAGGCCCTTCTGGCTGTTTCGTGAATATTCGAGACCGTGAGTCGAGGGACCAGCGATTGCCCAGACCCCGCGCCACCACGAGGACTGGCGAACGGGTTGCGGACGTTTGGTTTACCGAAAAGGAAATTCCCCTCGAGTTTGCTCGGAGTGGCCCCTCCGTGATATGGTTTGGCCGATGAGCGGCTTGGAACTAAGCAGCAAGCAAGTAACTTCACCGGCGCGGCAATTGTCGGCCGAACCCAGGCGGAGGGCTCGGCTGGCGCCCGCGCTGGGCACGCGGACGCACCTTTAAGAATCACTGGGGTTTGGCGAGGAGCAGTTGCGCCGTGGCGGCGCGGAACGAAGCTTGAACTGGACCCGTTTGTCTGAGGACGAGCGCGAAGCTTTCGGGGAAGATTGATTATGAGCAAGATTGAGGAAATCGAGCAGGCAGTCGCACAACTGCCTGTAAAGGACTTCGTCAAGCTGGCGATTTGGGTTGACCAGCGCCGCCGGCAGCTTGAAAGCTCTCAGTCGGTTGCGGACCCGAGCCGGGCGGTCGTCCGTGACCACAGCGCCTTCCTAAACAGCTACGCCCCGGAAGACGAGGGGCTTTATGATGATGCCGCAGCCGGGTGAAATCTGGCTGGCGGATATTCCTTTCACGAGCGGCACCGCATCCAAATTGCGTCCGGTTCTGATTCTTTGGACGGACGCCTCCGATGTCGTGGTGGCAGCGATTACTTCGGCGCCCCCGCGTTCGGCAACGGACGTAGGTTTGCAAGTTTGGTCAGCGGCCGGCTTGCGCGTGGCATCCACGGTACGACTCTCCCGGCTGGATTGCTTGGAACAAGTCCTTCTGCGTCGGCGTTTGGGCCTCCTCGCCCAAGGCGACGCGGCGAATTTGAAGCGGGTTTGGGCAAACGAAATTCGATTACAATTCTGACCGCCGGACGCGAGGTTTCCGCGCCACTCGAGTGGTTCCCTCGTCTGCGCAATGCCCCCGGAGATACAAAGGCAGGATTGGCGACTGATCGGGCGCGGCATCGGCATCCACTGGGAGGAGATAGACGAGGATATTTCTGTCGAGAGCTTGCTTGCTGTAAATAAGTAGGTATTGGGGCTGCGGCCGAACGGCCCCGTGTAACGCAGATCTGCTTGCGACTTTTGTGGGTGCGAACGCGAAGAACCGCGGACCTTGGAGAGCAGGTCTGATTAGATAACGGCAT
>PLWR01000058.1 GCA_003165615.1 Acidobacteriota bacterium
GCCGAGCAGGTTGGAATAGTGCGGGCGTGGGTTGATCAGGGGAGCAAGTAGCAGCTTCGGGGCGGGTCAGTGCCGCCCCACCAAATCGAGGTGGGCTTGGCTACATGGAAGCTATGTAACCTTGGCCCCCCTTTGAAACGTATAGATGATATGGTTCGAATGAAAGCACGAGTGGCCGCCACCACGAGCGGGCTATTTGGCGGAGCGATGTGAAGAGCGTGCCTCGGACCATCAAATCCAAGACTGTTGCAAGGCAGTGGGCCTTTGGGCGGAACGCCGGGGGCCGACGTGGTGTCGCCGCGGCGCTCCTCAGCGGATTATTCGTGCTGGGCGTCTGCTGCGCTGCTTTAACGCTGCGGAGTTTGGCTCCCGACTCCACGGCCGCTGGGAGGGTTGAGTCAGAGGGCTTGTACAACTTGACCAACGTCTGCACGGTTCACCTGACCTTTGCGCCGGATCAATGGGAAGCCATGGAACCGAAAGGCGGCCCTGGAGGATTCGGTGGTGGACCTGGAGGACCGGGCGGCGGCTCCGGAGGACCAGGAGGCGGCCCTGGAGGACCGGGAGGGGCAGGCGGGTTCGGTCCGGGGATGTTTATCGCTCCAGCCATAATGAGGCAGGGCGATCTCAACCATGACGGCCGCCTCTCCCGCGAGGAATTCGTGATGCTGGCGGGGAAGTGGTTTGCCGCCTGGGACACGAACAAAACCGGCAAGCTCGATATTGGCAAGATCCGGGCCGGACTAAATGCCACTCTCGATCAGCCCGGCGGTGGGCAAGGTCCTCGCCCGGGCGGCCCGGGAAATCGTGGCCCGGGCATGATGCTACAAGGGCCCGAGGGCAAGAGAAACGGCCTCGCTTCAGCTCTGGGAATTGAGTTTACCTACGTGCACGCCGACCTGGAGATCGAGGGTCATCGCTTTAAGGATGTGGGTGTGCGATACAAGGGCAATGGGACGTTCCTGGAATCGCGCGGCTCCTTGAAGCGGTCACTGAAAGTTGATTTGGGCAAGTACGTCAACAACCCACGCCTGAGCGGGGCAAGGATTCTCAACTTGCACAACTGCGTTACCGACGCAAGCTGGATGAACGAGGTGCTATCGTATCGGCTTTACCGGGACGCGGGGATTCCTGCACCCCGCACCGCCTACGCGCGGGTGCTCGTCACTGTGCCTGGCAAGTTTGACTACAAGTACTTCGGCCTTTATTCTCTGGTCGAGAACGTGGACAAGTATTTCGCCGAGCGGAGCTTCGGGACCAAACGCGGAGCGATCTTCAAGCCGGTTACCCCCGCCCTTTTCGCTGACCTGGGTCCAGATTGGGCCAATTACAAACAAACGTATGATCCCAAGACCCTGCTGTTTGATGAGCAGATCCAGACGGTTATTGGCCTTTGCCGGCTGGTAACCGGAGCCGATGACGCGCAGTTCGCCGCCCGGATCGGGGATTATCTCGACCTGCCGGAACTTGCCCGTTTCATGGCGGTCATGGTTTGGCTTTCCGACATGGATGGAATTCTGGGGCCAGGGCAGAACCTATTCCTGTAAAGGGGGTATCCACTTGACGCAAGCTGACCCTATAGGTTGTGTAAGTTTTCGGCGTAGGACCGCTACATCTTGTGGCGACTTGCGTTAGATGGATTGGCCCCTTCAATGATTCCCGAGCACATCCAATTGATCATTAAGCGTGGAAACCACCCGCGAATCTTACACCTCACGGCACATATTGCAGGCGGAAAAAGCCGACGCCATTCGTGATGAAAATGTATTGTGAATTTGTCACGCTTGTGGGGCTGAACAGTCCGCCACCCCAATTCATCCACTGTGCCGCAACATCCGGCCTGAACTGGATTTGATAATTGTCATACGGAGCCAGATTTGCGGAATCCACCCGCATCACCGGCAGCACCGCTGGATACACGGCGGCGGCAGGTGGCGGGTCAATTTGAATGGTCACCGTGTTGGTGTAACCATAGCCCGCGTTGGTTACTGTGATGCCCATGACCACGCCGCCGGTCATGGAGGAATACGCACCGGCTCCAACAAGACTCCGGCCAACGATGGTGACTGCCGGACTGGTGACGTAGCCGGAACCACCGCTAGTCACAGTTGCACTGACAACAAACCCATCAGCCACGACTGGTGTGGCGAATGCCTGTGCCGGAGCCGGATTGAGCGCCAGCCGGTAGCTTCCACTGCCCACTGCACCCGCGACCATTTGCGTGTAAAGGACATTGCTGGCCGTGAAGCTGACGGGCTGATTTGTCCAATAATACACCAAAAACTGCTGCAATTGGTAAGCGCCGCCAACGGTCAGGTTGGAGAAGGACAGGAACGACATGGGCGCGATGCCCANNGCCACCGCCGATGAACTGCACCAGAGGCGTATTCGTATAACCATAACCGGCATCCGTGACGGTTACTCCAACCACGAAACCGTTCGCCAGGACCGCCGTTCCGGTTGCAATTCGGGGCGCTACCAAAACGGTGAGCGTTGCTACGGAGCTGGTAATGCTGCCGTAGGGACTGGTGACAATGACTTGATAGCTGCCCGCGTTAGTCGTCGTTACATTGTTCAAGGTCAATGTGGGGGCATCGTTAAAATCAAACGCAACCTCACGGATTCGAATGTTCCCATAATCTGCAATAAACAGATTGCC
>PLWR01000156.1 GCA_003165615.1 Acidobacteriota bacterium
ACGCCGTGGTAAACGATCAGCCAGCCGTGCTTGGTTAGGATGGGCGGCGTGCCACTGCCGATTTTGAGCCGCTCCCAGGGCGACACGGGGGTCGCCAGCCGATGATGAGAAGTGAACTGACCGAAGTGATCGAATTCGCGATCCGGCAGGGGCGCCTGGCAGTAAGAGATCCAGATGCTTTCTCGGTCCAGATCCACGTCACGGGACGCGGGGTGGCAGGCAGTCTCTTCCGGACGCGTGCCGGGAAAAAGTGGCCGGTGGAGCATGGCCATTTCCGGGTGCCCGGAGGGATTAGGAATGGCAACAGGGAAAAGGCTGGCATCTTTGTCATCGATACTGCCCAATGCGATTCCGTGCCACTGTGCATAGGTGGCAAGCCCGAGGCGCTGCCAGTGGAAGAGATCACGCGATGAAGCCAGTGCGATGCGGGGACCTTGCGCCGAAAATGCCGTGTAAGTCATGATATAGCGCTTGAGCGGCTCGACGAACGTGATGCGAGGGTCCTCGCATCCACCGCCACCGCCGGGCCGCCGTTCATAATCGGCCTCCGGCTCCAATGCGATGCCGAGGCGCTCAACGCCGGCCGGATCGCCGGCTTCATCGAACCGCACTCGAGCAATGCCGATGCGCGAGTAGTTGCCCCGCGCCACCAGTCGCGGGAAGATGTAGAGTTGGCCATCAGGGCCGCGAACGGCCGCCGGATTCAGGACGCCCTCGACCTCCTGGGGATTCCCCGGCTCCGGCTCCATCACCATTCCCAGGCGCTGCAATGCAAATCCACTCATCAAATCTCCTCGCAAGCTCATGCCTTGTGATCGCCATCCAAACAGGCAATGATGGTTTCGGTTACCCGTTTTGTCTCTTGGGGATCGCGAACGGGGATAGAAACAACCCCGGCTTCTTCCGCGGGATAGTCGTTCCCTCCCACAAACAAGGCATCGCCGATGTAGATCATCTCTTTTAGTGATATATGCAGAATATCGCGGAGCTTTCTGATGCCATAAGCCTTGTCAATTCCCGGCTTGGTGATATCAATGGATGTCGCCCCACCCATGCGGACAGAAAACTCGGGAATATAAGTGTCAAGCAGGGCCTTGATCTTTTTTCGCTTGGCGTGATCAGTATCCCATTTGTCCTTTGCTTCCAAGGGGGCCTGCTGGCCCAATGCGGAATAGGTGATCTGGCTTCCCCGGTCTTCAATGGCCTCTCCCCAGGTCTTTTCCACCTTGAAGCCCGCGGTTCCCAGCGCCTTCTTTAGAGAACTGAGTATCTTGTCTCTTTGATCCGCGGTGAAATCTTCTTCATAGAGCTTTTTCCAATCCCCGGAGTATTGGTAGAACTTGGTTCCACAGGTGGGAAGCAGGGATAGATTCGCCAGCCGTTCGTCTTGGGGAAGATGGGAGAGCAGTTGCTTTTGAAACTGCGGCCAACCACCACCGGAAATCACGGCCACTTTGACGATACCGAGAAGATCATGCAGTCGCGCGGCCATTTCTGCATCAAGAGACGATTTGCTTTCGGCCAACGTACCGTCCAGATCATAAACAATGAGCTTTTTCACCGACCCTCCACCTTTAAGTTCTTGTGTTTGCAATTGGCGCCTCCGGCTCTCACCGCATCCTGCTGTGGCCCGGTCGTGAACTATTTCGGGATCGCAATTTCCAATAAGGTCACGGCGCTGTCCGGGTGAAATGCGCACGCCCCAACTTCAGCCGGCAGAAGCCATACCTCACCTTTGCCGATGGCGTGAGCTGAGCCGTTGTGCTCCACCTGCCCCGCGCCCTCAATGCACACCAGCACGCGCGGCACGCCCACGGCGCCGACGGCAAATGGCGATTGCCCGCGCAGGCGCCACAACCAGAAGTATTCACATTGAAAGAGTCTCTCGCGCTCCGCCGGCGTTGTGGCCTCCACCACGGGCGACACCAGACCCCCCGCACGATCTGCAAAATCAATGCAGGCAAGCGCCTGATCGACNNCCCGCGGCTTGCCGGTCTTGGCGTCAACATGGCCCCAGTCGTCCAGGCGAAACGTCACGTCGCTGTTGCGCTGAATCTCGAATACCACGATGTCGTCCCCCAGAGTGTGAACCGTCCCCGCCGGTATAAAAACGCCGTCCCCGGGCTTGGGAGTGAAGCACGCGAGGTGATCCGCCACCGTCCCGTTTGTCAGCGCCCGCCGTAGATCGTCCGCAGTGGTACCTGGCTTCAGGCCCGCATAGATGCGGCTTCCNNTCAGCTTCTAGTACCACCCATGCTTCGGTCTTCCCGGTCTCACCCGCTGGCAGCAGGTCTTTATGCGCATCCGAGGGATGCACCTGGACCGAGAGCAATTCATGTGCGTCGAGGAACTTCAGCAATAGCGGGAATCGGGGGAAACGATGGGCCAGCACACCCATCAATTGCTCCGGAAACTGCTCCTGCAACTCGCCGATTGTCCGTCCATTGAGCGGTCCATTGGCAACGTGGCTCATATGGTCATCGCGGTCGCTGAGGATCCACGCTTCGCCGATCGGGCCGTCGCCCGGGAGCGGCGCGCTGAGCAGGTTGGCAAAACGACGGCCGCCCCAGAGCCGATACTCATAAATCGGTGCGAATCGCAGGGGGTACAAAAGTGTTTGACTCATAGTGTGACTCTTTCTTCTCAGCCATCCCCAGCAGGCCCTCGCCACCGGCCGTTAGCGCCTGCGCCGTACTCCTAAACCTTGCGTCTTCATTGGTGATAATTCCCTGGATGAGAACGCCGATGGAGTTCCGCTATTTTCCGACGGCGCCGGAAAGCGGCTGCTGCACGTGGGCGCGGGGACGCCACGGCAAGTTATAGCTCATCGCATAGATCGTCATGGCCGCAAGCATTAAAAACACGGCACCCCAAAAACGCCAATCACGATGCGCACGTACCCAGTAAGGACGGTGTTCGTGAGGAACGCTGTCGCGATCCGGAGCCCCGTGCTGTTGATGATTGTGCTTATTCTCATTCATGGGTTTCCTCCCTTCTCAATATCATCCCGGATGATCTCGGGGCGGCGTTGTGATTACCCGGACCCACCCATATCCAGTTACGAATTACAGGCAAGTCTTAGCGGTGGCGGGTAGTATGCCGGTGGATTCGCCACAGGTTTCCAGGGTGTCATGATCATGTTTTGTCCATGGCAGCACTGTATTCGCCACGACGCGCCGCCCGGTTGCAACTGGCTCGATGATAAAGAGCTTGCTGCGCCGCCAACACGCGGGCCTCATCGCCCCGCCAAATCTCCAACGCCGGCTGCTGGATGGCCCGGGCGAAGGAGAACGCCAACGCCCACGGCAATCGCGATCCGAATCGCGAATTCATGGCACTCAGGCGGGCCGACGCGAGCTCGCCCGGCTGGCCGCCCGAAAGGAACGCCACCCCCGGAACGGC
>PLWR01000701.1 GCA_003165615.1 Acidobacteriota bacterium
CTCACGATTGGGGTTCATGCTACTGGCCGTGGGCTTTTCACATGCCCGATATTCCCCAGCGCCAACCGCACGCCGTCAATCTGGATGGGGCACGCCGCTACCGCCGCCTTACCCTATACTACAGGTCGCACTTCCCACGCCAAAGTGAATGACGCTCCTGAACGAATAACCGGTCGAAACATCGGCATGAGGCCTGTTACGGAAAGAGATTGGGGGTTGACCTTGGCCTTACAGGGAGTACACTGCTCTGCGAGCAGAATTAACACCACCAGTCGGAGCCTTTATGGTGCCGAACTGGACAGCGTTTGCCGCCCTGATTTTGGTAACCGCCGTTTCCCGGGCAGGCCCGTCGCGACGCCAGCAACAAGTTCAGGCGGCCAAGTTTACCGAACGAGTTATTCCACCCAAAAAGCACCTGATCGGCAGGAGGACTTAATCCCCATGGACTTATTGAAGCGCGGGTGTTCGTTGATTGGAGTTTTCCTTGTCGCCTGGACCTTATCATGGGCCCAAGCCCCCGACGCCCCTGCGAGTGGACCCGGAGCGAAGCTCAGTCTGCTGGAGGCTCTGGAATCGACCCTGGCAAATCAACCTCAACTCCACCTCGGGCAACAGCAAGTGGAAATCAGCCGGGCGCTCAAACAACAAGCCTCTGGGCAGTTTGACCTCACCGTGGGAAGCAACTTTTCGCAGAACCATTTGGATACTCCCCTGACTTTATATGAGCAGGAAATTGCTGCCATAGGTGGCAGCAGCGCCAGCTATCTGGCGCAGGATTTGTCAACCTTCAACGCCGGCGCCACCAAATTGTACCGGAATGGAATTGCCATAAACCCGACATACCAGACGATCCGGATCACTGACAACAGCACGACAAAGGAGGGAACCAACTTTTCGCAACTGATGTTTCAAGTCATGGTGCCGCTAATGCGAGGCCGCGGCCGCGCGGTAGTCGCCGCCCAGGAAACCGCCGCAGATATTGAAGTCAATGCCACCTTGCTCGACCTTAATCAGACGATCAGCTCTCTGTTTTCTGGAACGGCCACCGCTTATTGGAACGCCCTGGCCGCGGAAAGGGCGCTGGAAGTTGCCCGGGCTTCGGAAGAACGTGGCGGGGTTTATGTGGACACGGTTCAGACGCTCATCAATGCTGATCGGTTAGCCCGCACTGAGATCAACCAGGCAACGGCGAATCTTTCGGGCCGCATGGCGAATCGAGTTTCCGCCGAACAGACCCTGATCGAAGCGCAGCAACAGCTCGCGCTGGCAATGGGTTCGACTGCCGATCAGATGTCCAGCGCGGGAAATCCATCCGAGGATTTCCCTCCCGTGGGCGCGGAAACCCTTCCCGTCGTTGATTCCACCCTGATGGAAAAATATGTCCAGAAGGCACTCCAGCGCCGAGCGGACTACTTAGCATCACAGAGGAGAGTGAGGGAGGCGGACGTTCTTCTCGGGGCGGCGCGGAATCAACTGAAGCCGCTGGTCACTTTGAATCTTGACACGGGCGTCTCCGGCTTGTCGGAGGGCACCGGGCTGGCACAATTCTTCTCATCGCCCTACCACTCGATTAAGGGTTTGGATGCTTTAGCCGGGATCACCTATAATTTTCCCCCGCGCAATGATTTGGCCACGGGCCAATTGCGGCAGGCCCAAGCCGCCCTCACCCAAGCTGAAATCAGGAGAGACGATCTCGGGCGGAATATCGCCTCCGCCGTAGTCACAGCACTGAACGGAGTTCATAACGCCATTGTGCAGGTATTGAAATCGCGCGAGTCTGTCAAGGCTTTCCAGGCCGCTTTGGATGGCGAGCAAGAGAAGTTTCGCCTCGGGGTGAATTCCCTCACGGATGTGCTGACGCTTGAAGATCGCCTGACTATAGCCATGCAGAGCCAAGTCAATGCCGAGCTTGCTTATGCCCTGGCCTTGACCCAGCTTCGTTTGGCCACGGGCACCATTGTGGAGCCGGATCAAGCGGTTCAGTCCGTCGATCGAAATGTTTTCTTCAGCATGCCTTAGACTTCGCCGATTCCGCCCCGGACCTCGTTTTGCGAACTGGGAAAGGATGCGCATATGGACATGGGACTTTTTCGAAAAGTTTCGCTTGACCGGCTGTCTTCCCCTGAACAGTTGGACCAACTATTGCACGTTACGACACCGAAAAGCTGGTTAGCCCTTTTTGCCCTGATTTCCGTGCTGACCGTAACCGTGATATGGGGCTACACGGGCAGTATTCCAACCAAGGCGGAGGGTCAAGGTGTCATTGTGCGGACGGGGACGGTGCTCAATGTGGTCGCGGTGGGCTCAGGTCTTGTCACCGAGATCGATGTCAATCCGGGCGATCAGGTAAGAGCCAACCAGGTTGTGGCCAGGATTTCCCAACCGGAAATGCTGGAGAAGATGCGCCTCGCTCAGCAAGCCATGGGCGAGGCGATCCGCAACCGGGACTTCGACTTGAAGCTTCGTCAGGAAGGCGCCGGTCTCCAGACTGATGCCCTGACTCGTGAAAAGGCAAACGCGGAACGAGAGATTAGGGACCTCAACGAGCAGTCCAAGCTGGTTGCGGATCAGATTGCCGTGGACGCGCAGCTCCTCTCCAAGGGGCTGATTACCAAACAGCAGACCCTGGCCACGCAGCAGAAACTGGTCAGTCTGGCAGGGCAAATTGAAACTCAGAGGGCGAAGATCAAACAGATTGATGCAGATATATTCAACGCCAAAGCGCAACCCGTTCAGTCCGATGCGCAAGCCAAGAACGCCGTGGCAGAGATGCAGCGAAACTTGGACGCCATGCATGAACAATTAGAGATGATCTCGAATGTGATCAGCCCGTACGCAGGCCAGGTTGTGGAATTGAAGACGGTGCAAGGAACACTGGTTGCTGCCGGGTCGCCCATTCTGAGCATTCAGCCGCAGGAAACAGCGCTGGAAGTCATCGTCTATTTGCCTTCCGAAAAGGCCAAAGCGGTCTCCCCGGGGATGGAGGCTGAGGTCTCACCGTCCATTGTCAAACGGGAGGAATATGGCTTCATCAAGGGCAAGGTGACTTACGTTGCCGATTTTCCTGCCACCCCGGCGGCGATGATGCGCAACTTTGAGAATCCAACCCTCGTTCAGTCCCTCGTGGGAGCCGGCCCGGTGACCGAATTACGCCTCATCATGGATTCGGATCCCAATAGTTATAGCGGGTTCAAATGGTCCTCCGGAAAGGGCCCCCCGATCAAACTTTCCAGCGGCACCATCTGCACGGCGCTGATCGTCACCCATGTACAGAGTCCGGTCAGTCTCCTCCTTCCTTACGTCAAGGGAAAACTAGGTCTTGGTTAGCGATATGGGAACCAACGCTGCGGTACATCCAGAGACCCGGAAGCCGGGTCAGGAGCCTCTCAAGAGACGGCGCGTCAAGACTCCAACCGTCCTACAGATGGAGGCGGTCGAGTGCGGCGCTGCCTCATTGTCCATGATTCTGAGCTATTACGGGCGCTTCGTCCCCCTGGAGGGACTACGCTTGGCCTGTGGTGTCTCGCGGGATGGAAGCAAAGCCAGCAACCTCCTGAAGGCAGCGCGAAATTACGGTTTGAAGGCAAAGGGTTTCAAAAAGGAACCGGCCCAGCTTCGAGACTTGCCGCTGCCCATGATTGTCTTCTGGAACTTCAACCACTTCGTTGTGCTGGAAGGCTTCAAGAAAGGCAAAGTTCTCCTCAACGATCCGGGATCCGGCCGCCGCGCGGTTTCCGACGAGGAATTCGATCAATCCTTCACGGGCGTCGTTTTGGTCTTTGAGAAAGACGCGACATTCAAAAAGGGCGGGGAGAAACCAAGCGTCTGGAAGGGACTGGCGAAAAGGCTGCGAGGAAGCCGGTTTGCACTCCTTTACGCATTTCTGGCAACATTGTGCCTGGCCCTCCCCAACCTGGTTATTCCTATTTTCTCCAAGATTTACGTTGACAACTTTCTCATCGCTGGCCTGGAGAGCTGGCTGAAACCTCTTTTGCTGGCCATGGCGGTCGCTGCGATCCTGAAAGCGCTGCTGACATTTTTGCAGCAGAACTCGCTGATGCGACTGGAAGGAAAGCTGGCCATCGGATCGTCCGCCAAATTCTTCTGGCATGTGCTGCGCTTGCCCATCGAGTTCTTCGCCCAGCGGTACGCCGGCGAAATCGCCTCGCGGGTGGAAATCAACGATCGGATCGCCACCACTCTGTCAGGAGAATTGGCGACCAACCTCGTCAACATTCTTCTCATTGGTTCTTATGCCGCGCTCATGTTCCGGTATGACGTCACCCTGACGCTCATTGGGGTTTTAATTGCTGCGATCAATATAATCGCCTTGCGCCTGGTGTCGCGTCAACGAAGGGACCAAAACTACAAACTCCTCCATGAGCAGGGATTGCTGATGGGAATATCGATGGGCGGTCTGATGATCATCGAAACCTTGAAATCCACCGGATCGGAATCCGACTTCTTCGCGCAATGGTCCGGACACCAGGCGAAAGTTGTCAACTCACAACAGGACCTCGGCCTTTCTTCCCAACTGCTTTCGGCCATTCCTCTCCTTCTCAGCGCCTTAAACACCACCGCGATCCTCGGGATCGGCGCCCTGCGCGTGATGAACGGCTTCCTCACCATGGGAATGCTCATCGCCTTGCAAAGCCTGATGACGAGTTTCTCGGAGCCGGTCAACAGGCTTGTCGACCTGGGAAGCAAGATTCAGGAAATCGACGGTGATCTCAACCGTCTCGACGACGTCTTCAAGTATCCCACCGACAGCCAACTGGACGCGGCTGTTCCCGGTGTCTCCAAGGAAGAAGCGATCACGGCGCGTTTGGATGGGTATCTGGAGTTGCGGGATCTGGCCTTCGGTTACAACCGGCTGGAGCCCCCTTTGATCAGTAATTTTAATTTGAGCCTCAAACCGGGACAGAGAGTAGCGGTCGTCGGCCACTCCGGAAGCGGTAAATCGACCGTTGCCAAATTGGTGGCTGGACTTTATAAGCCATGGTCCGGGGAGATCTTCTTTGATGGGAAGGCTCGGGAGTCTATCCCTCGCACCATCTTGAACAATTCGATCGCACTGGTTGACCAGGATATCTTTCTGTTCGGGGGCACCCTTCGCGAGAACCTGACATTGTGGGACTCGACGATCGAAGAAGTAAACATTGTGCAAGCAGCGAAAGATGCCTGCATCCACGACGACATCACTGAGCGGCCCGGCGGTTACGACTACGTGGTGGAGGAAGGCGGCCGCAATTTCAGCGGCGGCCAGCGACAGCGATTGGATATCGCCCGGGCTTTGGCGGGGAACCCTCGAGTGCTGATTATGGATGAGGCCACGGCGGCCCTGGACGGGCGAACGGAGAAGATCATCGAGGACAATTTGCGCCGGCGTGGTTGCACGTGTCTGATTGTCGCGCACCGCCTCAGCACCATCCGCGATTGCGACGAAATCATCGTCTTGTCTCACGGAGAGGTGGTGCAGCGAGGAACGCATGAAGAGTTGATCAAGGTTCCGGGAACGTATAAGAACCTGGTCGAAACGACCTGAGTCGTAAAACCCCGAGAGGGAAGGCCCCGAAGGTCCAGCAATCGGGTATACGCGAGGATTAAGGGTCATTCTTGCTGATGCTCTGACCAACCGGCTTATTTTGCGCTTTGGGCATAGAGCGGCAGAATGTCGGCCGAGATGAGTTCGGCCTGCAGGAGTCTGGAAGGTGAAGAGAATCGATACAAGCAGCCTGGTAAAGCTCGGTGGGGTGTCCCAACTGGGTCCCCATATGACCTTTTCGATTGCGGAGCCAGGCAGAATATGGATAGTCCTTTCGGGCACGCTTGATCTCTTCCTCGTCGATATGCGCCGAAGTGAGCCGATCGGACCCCGCCGGCATTTGATGAGGGTGGAAGAGGGAGCCGCGGTTTTTGGTATGAATCCGCCGGCAGCAGGGAATGTCGGTCTGTTGGCTAACCCTGGGGAAGGAACCCAAGTTCTCTGTTTGGAGAAGAAGCAGATTCAACAAGCCGACCCCTGCTTGTGGACTGACGTCTTGCTCCCTCTCATGGAACAGTGGATCTTTAATTTGGGGATGGCTGCTTCTGATCAGGCCGCCCCTAAGGTTTCTTTCAAACTCGAGGCAGGCAAAGAGGTAACCTTAGAGGATCAGCCTGCGGCCGTGCTCCCGGTAGATACCTTGGTGTGGGTACAGCACCTTCAAGGAAGCTCTCATTTCTTGGGGAGCCATGATGTCCCGCCGATAGATCAGCATAGTTTTTTCCCTGTGACTCGGGTCGCGTGGCTGGAGTGTGCGCCTAACACTCGTCTGGAGTGTTTCGACACCTCCAGCTACTCGTTGAAGGACCCGGAATGGTCAGGACTGAGCCTATTCTCCAATCTCATTTTGGCTTACTTGAATTTCCGGCAGACCAAGAAGGAGCAGAAAGAACGGGAGCGAATGGTGGCGAGGAGTGAGGCTGATGTCGAGGCGGTGGAAGAGGCACTGCTGACATTGGGCGCTCCCCTGCGCGAGGCAGTAGAGGACCTGCCCCTGTCGGGACACACTGTCGGCGACCCCCTGCTCCAGGCTTGCCAGGCGCTAGGGCGTGTGGCGGGGATCGAAATCAAACCTCCCCCAGACGCACTGCACGGCATCAGAGCGCGCGATCCTTTGGCGGCCATCGCCAAAGCGTCCGGGGTTCGGACTCGCCTTGTTCTGCTGAAAGGTAAGTGGTGGAAACAGGACAATGGCCCCTTGCTTGGATTCTTTGAGGCCGGCAATGAACCCGTGGCACTTTTGCCTCATTCGGCGACAGCTTACCGGGTGTTTGACCCCCTCCGCCACCAGACATCAAAAGTTACCGAAGAAGTTGCGAGCAACCTGAAAGGAGTCGCCTATACCTTCTATCGGTCGTTCCCCCCCAGGGCAATCAAATTCAAGGATTTGATCGCCTTCGGCCTCCATGGCTGCCAGCGGGATCTCGTCACCATAGTATTGATGGGAATTGCCACCGGCCTTCTGGCGATGCTGACCCCTATCTTTACAGGAATTATTTTTGACACCATCATCCCGGGTGCGCAACGATCGGCTCTGGCCAATCTAACCATTTTTCTGCTAGTGAGCGCGTTTGCTGGTGCGCTTTTTCAACTCACCCGCAGCTTTGCGGTGTTGCGGTTGGAGGGGAAAATGGACGCATCAACGCAGGCTGCCGTGTGGGATCGGACGATTTCCCTGCCCGTGCCTTTCTTCCGTAACTACACGGCAGGTGACTTGGCGTGGCGCGCCCTGGGCATCAGCCAGATTCGCCAGACCCTGACGGGGGCGACGCTTTCGTCCATTCTGTCCGGTATTTTTTCCATCTTCAGTTTCGCCCTGCTGTTCTATTACAACTGGAGGCTGGCGCTAGTGGCAACAACCCTCATCGCCGTTGCCTTTGTGGCCTCCTTTCTCTGCGGTTACATTCAAATCAGATTTCAACGGGAGGTCTCCCAACTGCGCGGGCGGATTTCGGGCATGATGCTGCAATTCATCAGTGGGATCGCCAAGTTCCGCGTCTCCGGCACCGAGGGTCGGGTCTTTGCGGTATGGGCGCGTGAGTTCGCCAAACAGAAGGTCATTTATTTTCGTGCGCGGAAAGTGTCCAACGGCCTGTCGGTTTTTCAGTCGGCGTTTCCGGTGGCCGCATCAGGGGCCATTTTTTATTACGCCGGCTTTCTCACCCCAAAACCCAGTTTCACCTCCATGACCACGGGAGAATTTCTGGCGTTTTATGCGGCTTTCACTCAGTTCCTGGCTGCCTCACTTCAGCTCAGTTCCTCAGTTCTTTCTGTCCTCGGGGTGATTCCGCTGTTCGAACGCGCCAAACCCATCCTGGAAACCACGCCGGAAGTACAGGTGGGCAGACCCGATCCAGGCGAACTAACCGGCCGCATAGAAATGAACCATGTTGTCTTCCGTTATCGCGAAGATATGCCCCTCGTCATCAAAGACCTATCCCTGACCATCTTACCCGGGCAGTTCGTTGCTTTTGTTGGCTCTTCCGGAAGCGGGAAGTCCACCTTGTTCCGTCTGTTATTGGGATTCGAAAAACCCGTGTCCGGCACCATCTATTATGATGCCCAGGACCTGGCAGGGGTGGATGTGCAGGCGGTGCGGAGACAAATCGGCGTGGTGTTGCAAAACGGCCGCCTTTTATCGGGAAGCATCTTTGCAAATATCGTGGGGGCAGCACAATTAACGATCAATGATGCCTGGGAGGCGGCACGATTGGCGGGCTTCGACCAGGATATCGAGCAGATGCCGATGGGGATGCACACGGTCGTTAGCGAAGGCGGAGGCGGATTGTCCGGCGGCCAGCGCCAGCGGCTGATGATTGCCCGGGCCATCGTCGGCAAACCGCGCATTCTGTTGTTTGATGAGGCCACGAGCGCGCTCGATAACCAGACCCAAGCCATTGTCAGCAGGAGCTTGGAAAGTTTGAACGCCACGCGCATCGTTATCGCCCATCGGCTCAGCACCGTCGTAAAGGCCGATCGTATTTTTGTAGTGGACAAGGGTGAGATCGTGCAGAAGGGCACGTATTCAGACCTCATTTCGCAGGAAGGTGCTTTCGCGGAATTGGCCAGGCGGCAGTTGGTCTGATCCTTGTGGCCGAGCAGGAAGCCATGCGAAGGCAGAGACGGCGCCCAACGCTTGACCCGGATGGACATTCTAAAGCGAGGCAAATTAAATGAGAAAAGCTCTCTATATCATGGGGATCCTGGATGACACCGACATCGAATGGCTCAGCCAGCACGGGGTCCACCGAACCCTCGAGCCCGGCGTAGTGATTATCCCTGAAGGCGTTCCGGTGGATTCTTTATTCATCGTTCTCGAAGGAGTTCTGCAAGTTTATTCCGGGAACCTGGAAATAGCGAAGCTGCAATCAGGAGAAATCGTGGGAGAGATCTCCTTTGTCGACTCGCGACCTCCCCTCGCCAGTGTCAAGGCTGTCGTCAAATCCAACGTATTGGCTGTCAATGCAGAATTGCTCAAAACACAACTTTCCAAGGACACTAGGTTTGCTTCCAGATTTTATCGCGCCGTGGCCATCTTTCTGGCGGATCGTCTTCGCGTTACCACCTCCCGATTCGGGTACGGAAAGGGAGAACAGGATACCTTTGAACGTGAAGACCCCGACGAATTGAGCGAGGAGTTGTTGGGTTCCATTGACCTCGCCACGAGACGCTTCGATAAACTCCAGAGGCGGTTTTCAACCGGGACCGGAGGCTGAAGACCAGCAACCTCCGGCCTTGGCCATCCTGCTCGTGCGTATATCCTCTCGGGCGGGAAGAGCTGGATGGGATCGCCTGCTTCTTCGCTTTCCAATATGCCGACAGACGGAAACCTTATGAATACACCCGGTCCCTCAGACGTGAAGTTGGCAACTGGATTGAACTCTGGCAGACACGCGATGGAAGCCATCCCCACCTCCATCTCTGTGTTGCCGGCGACGAGGCAGTGATCACCGCTGTGCCCGCTTTCGCGGAATTTGCGGTCCCATTCCTGAAGTGGGCGAAAACAAACTTAGCAGAAGCTACGG
>PLWR01000752.1 GCA_003165615.1 Acidobacteriota bacterium
CAGAAGCACTCGCTGCCGCACACGCAGAACTCATGAAGGTAGTTTGTCAAGCCTATGGTAAAAGGCGCGACTTTACTTCGCTCGCCTCAAAAGCGTTATGGTTGTGCTACCCCGAAAGTGTTCCAATGTTTGACGGCTGGACGAGGAACGCACTGTATGTCATCAGCAAGATCGAAAATGGTATCAATCCGATTGCAGAGAAAACACCAGATTATGAGCAGTTCGTTCACGTTTGGAAGCAACTCTATTCGAAGTATAAAGAGACGATAGAGAGTCTGGATATCGGCACCTGTCCCTATCCCTATCGCGTTTATCGCGTTCGCGTCTTCGACAGAATCCTCTGGCTGATTGGCCGATCCTCCTATCAAACGGACTAGACCTAGTTCAACGCAGTCTTAGGACACTACCAGGTCGCCCGCAGGTTGGGGCTCGGCTATAGATGCTGTGAGATGTGAGGTTTGTTTTCCGCCTCGCGCAGCTTTTTCAGCGTGACCTGAACCTCGCGTTTGGTCGGCAAGGAAATGGCGCCGGAGGGGCAGCCGGTGAGGCAGATATCGCAACCGGGGAGACAGCGAAGAGGATGCGCCACAAGGGGCCGGCCGGTTTTGGAATCCCATTCAAAGACTTCATGCGGGCAGAAGTTAAGGCAGTTGAGGTCCGCGCGGCAGGCATCAACGTCAACGGTGGGAAACCACGGGAATTTCTGGCGAAGGTAGGTCAGCAAGGGCATCTCTTTATCCTTTATGCGTCACATGAATAACCGGACCGGTTATTCCCCAGGGGCCCTCAATGGCGTGACTTGTTGGGATCGGCAAGCTCCTTCAACCGCTCGCGGATTCGGTCCAGGATGCCGTCATTGGTCGTGTTGCGTATATCCAAGGGCACAAAATGTTTGTCGTCGAACTCCGTCTTGCGCAAGGCCTTCTTGAAAAGCTTCATCTGGGTCTCTTCCGCGCAGGCGCAGACCATCACGTAAGTGTCGGGATCATCCTCGGCGGCGGAAAACACATCTTCGAGGACTTGATTTCCACCCTCGGCGCAGAGCTGCGGATGCACGGCAGCGTAAGAAACGTCAAGCTCGGATTCAACTTCGAAGGCCAGTGAGTTCATGTCGGCGTAGCGGAAGGGATCAAGGCCCTTGCAGTTGCAAATCAATGTTTTGACCTTCATCAGAAACCTCCTGGGTCCGCTGCCGTCTTCTCTCCATAAATTTCCCAAGGTGCAGGTTTATGCATATGAATGGCCACAAACAGAGGTTTTGCAGGACTTCCAGATTTGTGAAAAACCTATGAAAATAAATCTCTTAGCGCCTCGTGCGGGGGAAGGGGAAGCCAAGAATTGTCCAAGAAGTGACTTTTGCCCCAGCCGGAAGTGTCGGCAGGTCTTAAGCATCATCCCATCCCTTGACAAAGCGCAAGGGGCCTTGGGCTTTCGCCGGTCTCCGGCGGGCAGAAGGAAAGCCGTTTGAATGATGTGCTTGGCTTGCAGGGAATAATTGCTTGCTGGGCCAACAATCAGTAGAATACAGCGAGGATGGTAGATCGGGGATGTGTGGCCACAATCCGGCGCCGTGGCCGCTAAGATCTGCGAGTGTTAAGTTTCCCGAGCCCGTCCGGCAGGGCTGGTAGCGACCTCCTGACGGTCGGCGTTTGTATATGGATAACAACCCGTTCTCTCAAACACCGAAGGGGCAGGACTCTGTAGTCAGCCACAGGCGGAGCACCCGGATTGACTTTGTTACGACGGTGCTCCTTTCGGGCAAGGATGGTTCGGGAACTCCGTTTCGGGAGTTTACGCAGACCGCGGTCGTAAACCTGCACGGCTGCAAGGTCCGGACCTCATATCGAATCCTGGTTGGCATGCTCGTCACGCTGGAATGTCCCAAGGCGGGGACATCGGGGAAAGGCGTCTGCATCAGAGTTTGGGATCCCCCGCCGGGAGTTGTCGGGCACGAGATTGCCGTACAACTTATAAAACCTCAGAATCTATGGGGCGTGGCCAACCCACCGGCCGACTGGGAAATTGCCGCCAAGAGCATGGTGCAGGGGCGGGCGGTTCAAACGGAAAGCCCGGCACGCCCCGCACCCCCGGTAGCACCCGTCGTCACCGCACCCGTGGCCGTCCCCCCGCGCACTCCCGCAATACCCCAGGTGGTTGCGCCCGTGGCGCCTCCCGTGGTGGCCCCGGTGCGGCCGGCCCCAGTTGCCGGTCCGACGACCGAGCAGCGGCTCGCCGAACTGGAGCGGCGCTCCACGCAATTAGTGGATTCCGTTCTCGATATCCTTCGCGGACAGGCGGAGGAATTCACCCGCAGCAGCATGGAGGAGTTCCGTCAGCAGTTGGATGCCCTCATTCAGGATACCGAGGTGCGGATGCGGGAGGCCCTCCTGCAAGCGTATGAAGAATCGGCGAGCTCCTTGGTCAGCCTGCGCAACGATCTGATGGAGCAAATGGCATCGCGGGGGGCGCAAATTATTCGCTCCACAACAGAAGACACCTTGCGCACCCGACCCCTCAGCCCGTCGGCCGCGGGGGAGAAGGCCGCTCCCCTAAGACCTCCCGAGCCGGTCACGAAGAAGTGACGAATCACGTCGGTCCCTTCCGCCACGACCGGTGGCAACAAGGGCGACCAAGGCCTTCGCCTAACGGTTGCCGCATCAAGCTTTGCATAAAATCCTTTGGCATGGGCGCACGATTGCATCTTATGGGGCAACGCAGGCGTCAGGTTTGATATAATGGTAGCGTTGGGGGAGAGGGCAGTTCCATCATTAGGTCACCAGATTCAGATCGGCCTGGAGTTCGGCTCCGGGCGGGAATGTAATTCCTGAGTCTGTTAATCTCCCCGGCAAGAACGCCGCACTGGGGGCGCCTCGCGGCTCAGAGCTTATGGCTTGCCCCGAAAGCGTGCGGCACAAAGTAAATCCCAATCTACGACCAATCCCGAAAGGGTGTTCAAGGGGAATACAATGGCAACCACTCACGTTGAGCCCAGAGAAGATGCGTCGCCTATGGAACGAGCCCAGATCATCAACGACCTCAGCATCCAGGTGGCGACGGTAAACGGCTCAGGCAGTCAAACCGCCAATCTTGTTTTGCTGCGGGCGATTTTTCAGATGGGCATTCCGGTTTCAGGAAAGAACCTGTTTCCCTCCAACATCGCCGGCCTTCCCACTTGGTTTACGATCCGGGCTTCCCAGCACGGCTACATCGGGCGCCGCCGGGATAGCGAATATATGGTGGCGATGAACCCCGAGACCGCCGAAGAAGATGTGCTCGGCCTCAAGCCGGGCGCGGCCTGCGTATACGATGAGCGGCTGAATTTGAAACGTCTGCGGGATGATGTAATTTTCTATTCCGTGCCATTCGATCAGTTGGTTACGCCGGTGTGCCCGGATTCGCGCTTGCGCAAGCTCGTCCGCAACATGATCTACGACGGCGTCCTGGCGAAACTGCTGGGCATCGAGATGGAGGAAATTCAGAAGGCGCTCCAAAAGCAATTTCGTAAGAAAGCCAAGGCCGCGGAGCTGAACTGGAACGCCGCCCGCGTCGGCTATGAATTCGCCGAAAAGAACCTGGTGAAAGCGGATCCCCACACCTTGCAGCGCATGAACGCCACGCAGGGTAAGATTCTGATTGAAGGCAATGCCGCCACCGCTCTGGGGTCGATGTTTGCCGGCGTTACCGTGGTGACGTGGTACCCCATCACCCCCTCTTCCACGGTCTGCGAGACGCTGACCGATTACATGAAGCGCTATCGCATCGACAAAGAAACCGGGAAGGCAACCTTTGCCATCGTGCAGGCTGAGGATGAACTCGCCGCGCTGGGCATGGCTCTGGGGGCCGGCTGGGCCGGGGCACGTTCCATGACCGCGACGTCCGGACCGGGCATTTCCCTGATGGCGGAATTTACCGGCTTCGGATATTACGTGGAAATCCCCACCGTGATCTTCGATATCCAGCGCGTAGGACCCTCCACCGGCCTTCCCACCCGCACCGCGCAGGGAGACATCCTCTCCACCGCCCTGCTTTCCCACGGCGACACCAAGCACCCCATGTTTCTGCCCTGTTCGGTAAGTGAGTGTTTCACTATGGCCATTGAGGCGTTTGATCTCGCCGAGGATTTGCAGACGCCGGTCTTCGTCATGACCGACCTCGACCTGGGTATGAACACCTGGATGTCTGACCCCTTCCCCTATCCCACCAAGCCCATCGCGCGCGGCAAGGTCCTGAGCGCCGAGGATGTGCGCCGCATGGGAGGCTTTGAGCGTTACAAGGACGTGGATGGCGACGGCATCGGTTACCGCACATTGCCCGGAACGCCCGACCGCCTCAGTGGATGGTTTGCGCGCGGCAGCGGCCACAATGAAAAAGCCATATACAGCGAGCGGCCTGAGGTTTATGTGAACAATGTGGACCGGCTGGCCCGCAAGTTTGAAAACGCCCGCCACAAAGTTCCCGGCCCCGTCTTCGTGGATGCGGCGAAACCGGAAGTGGGCATCATCGCCTACGGCACCAGCCACTGGGCCCTGGAAGAGAGCCTGGAGCAGTTGCGGCGCGAGCAGAGTATCGACGCCGGCTATTGCCGCTTGCGGGCATTCCCCTTTGCTCCGGAAGTTCATGATTTTATCAATCGCTACCAGCGCGTCTACGTCGTGGACCAAAACCGCGACGCCCAGATGCTCGGCTTGCTCCGCTTGGAATGCAGCCCGGACCAGATCGCGAAGCTCCGCAGTGTTCGCCATTATGATGGCTCCTCGCTTGACGCGCGTTCCGTAACCAACCAAATTGTTTCCCAGGAGGCTGCAAACTAATATGGCTACTGCCACCGTTCCCTCTTCGCCATCCGCCCGGACCAATCGCGTGGGCCTGGAAATGGCCCAGTACAAGGGCAACAAGAGCACGCTGTGCGCGGGCTGCGGCCACAACGCCATTTCCGAGCGCATCATTGAAGCCTGCTTCGAAATGGGCGTTGAACCCCACCGCGTCGCCAAGTTTTCCGGCATAGGCTGCTCGTCCAAAAGCCCCGCCTACTTTCTGAACAGCGCGTATGGAGTGAACGCCGTCCACGGGCGCATGCCCAGTGTGGCCACCGGCGCTTTGCTGGCCAATCGCAACCTCATCGCCATGGGAGTCAGCGGAGATGGCGACACCGCTTCCATCGGCGTCGGACAGTTCGTGCATTTGATGCGGCGCAACCTGCCACTGATTTACATCATTGAAGACAACGGGTGCTACGGCCTGACCAAAGGCCAATTCTCCGCCACCGCTGACCTGGGTTCAAAGCTCAAGACCGGAATCGTCAACGATCTGCCGCCCATTGATACCTGCGCGCTGGCCATTCAACTTGGCGCCACGTATGTGGCCCGTTCCTTCTCCGGCGACAAGCGGCAATTGCTGGCTCTCATCAAAGGCGCGCTCGCCCACAACGGGACCTCCATGCTCGACGTCATCTCTCCCTGCGTCACTTTCAATGACCACGAAGGCTCCACCAAGTCCTACAGCTACGTTAAGGACCACGACGAACCGGTGGCGGACGTGAGCTTTATCCCGTTCTTCGAAGATATTTCCGTGGACTATGACCCGGGAACCACCACCAGCATTACCCTGCACGACGGCTCGCAAGTGCTGCTGCGCAAGATCAACACGGAGTATGACCCCACCAACAAGGGCGCCGCCTTGCAGATGCTCACCGAGTCCCACGACAAGGGCGAAATTGTGACCGGCCTCTTCTATGTGGACCCGAATCGGCCGAACTTTATCGACCAGTTGAATGTGTTGGACGAGCCGCTGGCCACGCTCCCGGAATCAAAGGTGCGCCCCCCCAAAGAAGTCCTGGACCAGGTTATGCAGTCGTTGATGTAGGTGCTTTGTCAACATGCCTGGACTTGGGCGTTGAACCCGAATTCCTCACCACGCATGGGGAAGGGTGGGGCTGCGCGTGCCAGCCCGCCTGGCGGGGCAGAACGAAAGGCTTATGCCTTTTGCCGTTTCGCTTTCTCGTGCGGCTCCCCTGCGCTCGGCACGGCCACCCGCTCTTTGGCAATTCATCATAGAATTGAGACACACGAAGAATGACCATCAATCCAACTTTTTCCCGCTCGACCGAATTCAAGCACGCCCTTGAAACCAGCGTTAATGAATACTTCCGAAGGGCGGGGATTTCCAAAACCGGAAACCTGGGCATGTATGTGAAATCGGCGTTGCTGCTCGCCTGGCTCGCCGGTTCATACTATCTATTGGTTTTCCATATTACCAGTTGGGCCGGCGGCGTCCTGGCCGGCCTGTCTCTTGCCCTGGCCATGACCTCGGTGGGGTTCAACATTATGCACGACGGCAATCATGGAAGCTTCTCCAGCCGCCCCTGGATGAATCGATTGGCCGGGCTGACGCTTGATCTTCTGGGGTGCAGCTCTTACCTGTGGATTCGGAAGCACAATTTCAGCCACCACACCTACACGAATATCCCCCATGTGGATGATGACATCGACTTGGCCCCATTCGGACGGCTCTCAGCGGATATCCCCCTACGTTCTTATTATCGCTATCAGCAATATTATCTTTGGTTCTTATATGCCTTGCTGGTGATCCAATGGCACTTTTATAGTGACTACAAGAAACTGGTGACCGGGAAAATTGGGGACAAAACCTTTGACCCGCCCCGGGGGTGGGATTTGGCGGGGGTGTTTCTGGGGAAAGCCACCTACTTCAGCCTGGCGTTTGTTGTTCCCTTCTTGCGTCACCCTTGGTGGTTTGTCCTGGCATCCTATGTCGGAGTCACCATGGTCATGGGGGTGGTGACCAGCATAGTGTTCCAGTTGGCCCACATCGTGGAAGAGACTGCGCACCCGGCCTTATCGGATGATGTCCACTCTGAATGGGTGATTCACCAGCTTCGCACCACCGCTGATTTCGCGCGTGAGAACCGCTTGCTCACCTGGTATCTGGGCGGATTGAACTTCCAGGTTATTCACCACCTTTTCCCGAGAATTTGCCATGTTCACTACCCTCAGGTGTCTCGCATCGTCGCGCAGGTTTGCGATAAGTATCAGGTCAACTATCAGGCACACCGCTCGGTCTATTCCGCCCTCCGCTCCCACTTTCGCTTCCTGAGGCTGATGGGACGCACTCAGGAACAGCCATCCGCCTGAGCCATTCCGGCTTCGGAGACGCCTGCTATCGCTTCTTTAATGGTTGGCTGAAGCCGTGGCTGGCTGGCGCAGGTCCGGTTCCCGGGGATCTGCGATTTCCCCAGGGATTTACGGGAGCAATTGTAGCGTGGGGTCGTGTCGGAGCGGTTCGCGAACCGTCCCTACGAAAACTCGTGCGATGGTGGCCTTCGGAATCCAATGCTCCCCGTAAGCGGCCGACAACGATGGAAATCCCTCCCCGCTCATTTCTTCACACAATCGAAGACAAACCTGAAGCTGTCGACGCCCACGCCCGGGGCCACGTCGGCGTGCTCCGCCTGCTCCGCACAGCCGCGCCGCTTCAGCGAGAACGAACTGCGGCCGGGGAGCAACTCCATCACCGCCATGCCGTCGTCACTGGAAACGGCCTTGACGTCCTCGATTACCTGCCCGTTGGAAAAAATGGCCTCGAGTTCAATCCCGCCGATGGGTTGGTGTCCCGCGTCAAAGACCCTGAGCAGCACGGGTTTGTGGATAAGCTTCTTTGCGTCGTAAATCTCGGGCGGATATAAAACCAGTTGCGTGTTGGCGCTGGGGGCGGCGCTGCTCAGTTCCTCGTGACGGAAGGTCACGGTATCCTCCGCAGCGACCTCGCGGCGCCCGGTCACCCAATAAAGGGCCACGGGCAAGCGCGCAAAAGAGAATCGTCCGTCTGCCTCGGTGACTTGCTGGTCAATCAACTGCCCTTGCTCGTCGCTGAGCGATACGCGAATTCCGGCGCGCGGCTGAAGGTCCGGACCCAGCGCCGATCCGCTCAATACCCCCACGGAGTCAGGAAGGGCCGGGCGCAGTTCGATGGTGATGGCGTTGCTCGTCGCTTCACCTTGCCAGAGCACGGTGCCGAGATTGCGCTGGAATTGCTCCCCATTGGAGAAGCTCGCGCCATAGGCCAGGCTTAATCGGTAGACGCCCCAAATCGGCTTCTGACCGTCGGCCAGAGCGGGCCGCAAGTGGATGATGGACGTCTCCTCGTAATCAGCGCCCGCCGCCAGCTTCACCAGCCGCGGCTTGGGCATCTGCACGTACTCGAGTACCGTGCCCTCCGCGGGTGAAATCGCTGCTTGCGCTGCCTGCGTATCAACAGGTTGGAGCCTGACTTCCACGGTCGAGCCTCCCGTGGTTTTGGTGGGCTGATTTTCCTCTTGAACAAGCTCCTCCGGCGGGTGCTTACCGCGCGCGCGGCGATAGAGCCACAGAGTTTGCGACGTGGGGTTGTGAATGTGAAGCACAATGCGTGCGGCTTCCGGTTCCGCCACAAACTGCTGACTTGTGGAGATGAGTAGCTGGAGGGCGGGAGCGTTCGTCTGGCCGGGTGCCGAAGCCACCGGCAGGAGGCACCAGAGGCCAAATCCCAGCATCGCAATTCGTCGGCAGCTCGACCGCATTTCGTCCCCCATCAACAACGAAAAGCCGCGGGCCGGCAAGACAGGTCCGTGCTGCGCTCGCTTGTATCTCGAAGATGCCGTGAAAAGCTCCCCAGCGGCCGGATCATTGAGTTCCAAACCCCAATACCAGGTCGAGGCACGCGGCCTCGGTGAAGGCCCGGAAGTCCCGGTCACGCGTGAGGAGGGAAACGCCTTGGTCAATACAGCTCTGGGCAATCAACGCGTCGCCCAGGCGTGCCTTGCGTCGCTTGGCCAGCACCTTTGCGCGCAATAATCCAGCTCGTTGCCAATAGCCCTCTCCTACCTCGAGCCGAGGCACGTCAGAGAGGGTTTTGGCCACGCCGGAAGGTAGCTTCGGATCGCTCAACAATTCGGTAAGCACAACCGGCGCCATGAGCACCTGCCGCTCTTGCAGCGCCCGATCAAGCAGCAATACATCTTTGCCTCCGCCGCCCTCCAGAAAGGCAACCCATGTACTCGTGTCCGCCGCAATCATCGGTCAGCCTTCAGTTCCGCCAACGTGCGGGTAAAGCGAACGGCGCCTCGAAGTTGGCGCAGGCGATCGTAGGTCCGCGACGCCGCGACCAGGCGAAGTCCGGTACGGACGGTCTGGGTGATACCGGCGCCACTTGCTCGCTGCGCCTTCTCCAGAAGATCAAGCGGTACCTCCACGGTGATCTTACGCGCTGTGTCCATGATGTCTTATCATACCATACTGAAGACCAGCATTGTGTATGGCATTTCGACCCAGCCTTCTCACAACACCCTCAGGATGAGGCATTTCAGGTAATGCGTTTCGGGGACGGTGAGCAGAATGGGATGGTCGCGCGACTGCGTGCGGCGCTCTACCACGACGGCGGTGCGGTGGGCATCCAGCGCGGCGCTCGCGACCAGTTCCAGCAGGTCAGCTTCGCTCACATGAAAAGAACACGAACAGGTGACGAGATAACCACACGGGTTCAGGATTTTCATCGCGCGGAGATTTAGTTCCTTGTAGCCGCGCAACGCCGATTCCAGGTTGTTCTTCTGCCTCGCGAAGGCGGGAGGATCAATCACCACGATGTCAAAACGCTGCTTTTCCTGGTCGGCGGCCTTGAGGAAATCGAAGCAGTTGGATTCCTTCCACTCCAGGTTGGTGAACCCGTTCAGGCCCTGGTTGCGCTCCGCCTGTCGCAGTGCATCGGCGGAAGAATCCACGCCCAGCACCAAATCACAATGGGGGGCGAGAGCCAGGGCAAATCCACCCGTATAGGTAAAGCAGTCCAGCGCGCGCCCACGGGCATAACTCGCGGCCGCGGCGCGATTTTCGCGCTGGTCGAGAAATCCCCCGGTCTTCTGCCCGTGCAACAAGTCGAAGCACATTCTTACGCCGTTCTCTTCCACCACCACTTCGCTGACTTCTTCCCCTGCCAACACGCCGCTTTGCTCCGGCAAACCCTCGAGGCTGCGCACGGCCACATCATTGCGTTCAAGGATCGAGCGGGGTGCGAATTCCTTTTGCAGAATCTCCACCACCGTGGACTTCAGCCGGTCCATCCCCTGGCTGAGGGTTTGAATGACGAAGCAATCGCCGTAGCGGTCAATGATAAGAGAGGGAAGCAGATCACCCTCGGAAGCGACCAGTCGATAAGCCTGTGCCCCAGGCGCTACCTGCTGGCGGAAGGCAGCCGCGGCACGAATTCGCTCGGTGAGGAACGCAGCGTCAAAGGGCCGCTCTTCGCGCGTCAGAAAGCGCAGGGTGATTTGCGATTGGTTGCTGAAAAGAGCCTGCCCCCAGAAGTGATTCCTTTGGTCAATGAGGCGCACCACGCCCGGCTCGACCCCCGCAGGGGGGATTACGTCACTGCGGTAAATCCACGGATGCCCGGAAGTGAGCCTCTCAATACCGCGTTTAGTGATGGTGACTGTGGGCGCGATCATTTTGTAACTCTAGCACATTACTGAGCGCTGCATAATACAGTGACGGATAAACCGCCTCGCCCCTTTGGGGGAGAGGGGCGGGGGTGAGGGGGTGTTTGTCACTCAATTTCGCAGCGCTCAGTAGAACAGTGACGAGTGATGAGTGAAAAGAAGGAGAGCCCGAAATTCGAATCCCGAGTCCCGAACCCCGAATCCCGATCTCCGGAACCCAAGTCCCGGCAATCTAACCGAGGGATCAGAAACCTATTCATAATTCAGAATTCATAATTCATAATTGCTTCCCCATGCTTCTCGAAGAATTTGACTACACGCTTCCCCCCGAACTCATTGCCCAAAGGCCGCTGGCTGAGCGCGATGCTTCGCGAATGATGCTGCTCGACCGCGCGGACGGCCGATGGGACGACAGGACCTTTGGCGAGATTTCCCAACTTCTAAGGCCGGATGATCTGCTGGTGTTCAACAACACCAAGGTTTTCCCTGCCCGTCTGTTGGGCCGACGGCGCGGTATCACTGCGCAGCCGATGGGGAAAAATAATCCCGCCCAGCGCGGGTTCCTGACCGGGGAAACTGAACTCTTCCTTACCCGGCAGGAAAGCGAGGATGTCTGGCAGGGGTTGGTGCATCCCGGGCGCAAGGTGCGGACGGGCGAAGTGCTGGTGTTTGGCGACGGCGAGTTGGAGGCAGAGATTCTGAGCCGGGGGGAATTCGGTGTGCGCCGGGCGCGGTTGCGGGCGCGCACCGGCACGATTGAAGAAGCCCTCGACCGTCTGGGCCATGTGCCCTTGCCGCCATACATTCAGCGCCGCGACGAGGCCACCGACCGCACCACCTACCAAACCGTCTACGCCAAAGTGCGGGGGGCGGTGGCGGCGCCCACCGCCGGTCTGCATTTTACCCGGCGGGTTTTGAGCGAACTCGCTGCGCGTGGCGTGGAAACCTGCCAAATCACCCTGCACGTGGGACGAGGAACTTTCCAGCCGGTGCGAGTCAAACAAATTGAAGACCATCACATGGAAGCGGAACGCTACGAGATTTCAGAAGCCGCGGCTTCAACCATCAACCGGGCCCTCGACGAGCGCCGGCGCGTCATCGCTGTGGGCACCACGAGTGTCCGCACGCTGGAAAGTGTGGCGCGCGATCATGACGGACGCATCGCACCGGCCCATGGCGAAACCAGCCTGTTCATCACTCCGGGATTCCCCTTCCGCGTCATCGGCGGACTTTTGACCAATTTTCATCTTCCCCAATCGACGCTGCTCGTGCTGGTCTCCGCATTTGCGGAAAAGGATTTCGTTCTGCGCGCTTACCGCCACGCGGTGGAAGTGCGCTACCGGTTTTACAGCTACGGAGATTGCATGTTGATTCTCTAGTGGACAAGTCCATTTGACATCGCCCTTCCCACGTGTTATCAAACCTTCGCAAATTAAGGTGCAGAACAGCATCGGCACACCGGTCCCAGAGCGTGTTCCGCCCGCTGGTTCGAACCACAGATCAGCCCACCACTTCCCCGGAGGTTCGGCATGATGAACGAAATGATTTCACGCAGAAAATTCGTAAAACTCACCTCGGTCGGCAGCCTCAGCGCCGTATTGGCTCCTTCGATCAGCAATCTCCTGGCGCAAGTGGCGGATAAGCCAGAGGGCATTTGCATCACGCTTTGCAATCATTGGAGCTACATCGGCATCGGCTGGCAGTTGGGAATTGAGTCTTGTGTGCTTTCGGCAATTGACGCGATGGGAATGGCCGACCTGGCTCCTCACGTCAAAACCTGCCTGGAACTGGATGCTCGCGCCTACGAGTTTATGGCGGAGAAGTTCCCGGAGGTTGCGGAGCGGCTGAAGAAGTATCTTGCCGAAGACAAGGTCGAATTGATCGGCGGCACGTATTCCCAGCCGTTGGGGACCATGTTCAGCGGGGAATCCAACATCCGCCAGCTTGTGGTAGGGCGGGAGACTATCAGGAAAGCGCTGAACTACGAAGTCGCTACGTTCCTGGATGAGGAAGAATTTTCCCACCCGCAAATCCCGCAGATTGCTGCGGGAGCGGGTTACCGTTATGCCAGCCTCGCGCAGGTTGACACCTGGGGCCGCGCCGGGATTCCCTACCTGGAAGTCAATGCCTTCCACTGGAAAGGGATGGATGGCACGACCATCCTCAGCACCCCGAAGAATTCGTTGTTTGGATATTCCCCGGACCTCATCAAGCTGGCAACCTCGGAAGCATTCAAGAAATTGCAAGCGCTGGGCAAACCTCTGCTCTTTACCTGGGAGGAGTTTGGATGGGAGCCGCCCGAGGAACCTTCCTACCTCAAGACGTCAGAAAAATATGAGCAGATCGCCAAAGAATTCCCCGTGGAGTTCGTTACGCTGAAGGACTATCTCGACCGGCATGGCAGCGTGGCCGCCAAGGAACCCGTCTACTTCCGCATGGACGATTGGAACAAGCTGCTGACGTGGGGTTTGGGCGGAGACCAACTGCGCATCATGGATCGCAAGGTGGAGGGAACCTTGCATGCCGCGGAACGCTTTGATGCCATTGCCGCCAGCATGGGAGCAAAAGACCACGCGCGCTCAATGGACAAGGCCTGGAAAAATTTGCTGACTTCCCAGAGCCACGATGTGGGGCTTTGTGAACACTCGCGCTGGCAAGCCGACCGCATGGCGCCGCTCGACCGGCTGGAGGACAAGCACAACTTCACTTGGGGAGCGATCGGCTACAACCATTTGGATGCTGCCGAGGAGCAAGGGCAGGAAGTATTAACCGCGTCGCTCAACACCATTGCCGGCCGCATTGGATCAAAGGCTGCGAAACCTGGTGAGCTTGCGGTCACGGTGTTCAACCCCAGCGCCTTTGAACGGACCAGCATGGCAACGACGGGGCGCATCTATCCGATTCGCGCCAACACGCAGGACATCGTATTGAGAGATGGGGCCGGCCGCGTGGCGCCTTCCCAAATCGTTAAGAGTGAAAAGAACGCTGCGGGAAACCTGATCGTCGCGGACATGGCCTTCCTGGCAACGGATGTTCCCAGCGTGGGGTACGACACCTACTATCTGGAATTCCTGTCCAAAGCCGCTGCGCCGCCCGTTACGGATTTGCGTATCGATGAACAGGAGTTGGCGCTGGAAAACAAGTTCGTGAAGGTCAAGCTGAGTCCCAAATTCGGGGCCATCGTCAGCCTGTTTGACAAGCGCACAGGCCGCGAAATGCTCGACGCAGAGAAGGGCGCTTTCCCCATCTTCAAGGGCACGCCCAATCAGGGTTATGAACTGTACAGTCCCGAGGCTTTGAGGCAACATCGCCGCAATGCCGATGCCATCCCCGCTTTCTACGACTCCTCCAAATCGGAATTATTCTATGCGGGCGCCGCAAGCTCCACGGCCTCCCCAAGCCAGGCGTCGCCACCCGCGATCGATGGTTCCTGGATCCGCTGGATTGAAAAAGGCCCCGTACGCGCCACAGTGAAGGCCCGCCATGTTCTGGGGCTCTTGACGTTTGAGACTTACGTGACCGTCTGCGCAGGACTACCCTGGGTGGAAGTCACCTCGCGGGTACTGGCCAGAGTTCCGCCGGTTAAAGACGTCATGGGCGAAGATCATCGCTTTCCACTCGAAATCAAGAATGGGTACTGGTTGACCTTTGCTCCCGGCTTCCACCCCGCCTCGGTGATTCGCGATTTCCCCTTAGGTATTGAACCGTCGGAGCACCCCTGCTTCCAGGGCCGGACTTTCGTCGACCTGGTGGGAGAGGGAGCGGGCCTCCTGGTCCTGCATCCGGGGACGCAATACTTCAAGCGCGACGCCGAAGGGCTATTTTCCAACTTGGTCATGCGCGAATGGGAATCATACTTTACGGGTGAATACGGCTGGCCACGCTATGCGGAGTTTCATCATGTTTTGGCGCCGCATGATGGAAGCATCACTAACTCTGACCGCGTGCGGGCGGCTGAGGACTCCAGCCAAAAGTTCATCACCGTCGTGGGCAAGCCCCTTGCAGGAACCCTGCCTCCGCGCCAGAGCTTTGTGAGCGTGGAGCCGAAAAACCTTCAGGTGCTGGCATTCCGGAAAAAGGAAGGGCCGGGACTGGAAATCCGCACCGTCGATGTCGAAGGCAAACAAGGGCCGGCATCCATCAAAATCGACCTGCCAACGGCGAAAGCGTGCGAAACTGATCTTCGGGGAAAGAAGATTGCAAACGTAGCCTGCCAGGCCGGCAAATTGAGTTTTGAATCCAAGCCGTGGAAGGTCCAGACTTTTGAAGTCGTTTGACCGTTTCTACCAATGAACTCGCACGCGGTACTTGAGCAGCGCATCCCCGTTGGCGGCCACGGGCACGGTGAAGCGCGCCGCAAACGCCGCGGTCTTTTCGTATTTGAAGGTTGAGTCGAGGATTGTCCAATCACCCCCGATGGGTTCATTGACAAATACCGTGATGGGATCGGGCTTGTGGTTGCGAAGCGAAATTTCATACTCCACCTCCACAACTCGCGAACCCAGACGCTGGAAATCGGTCTGCTTGCGCTCCGCCACCACGTCAAAGGCGTTGCCGATGTGGAGGCTCACCGTTTCGTCCTTGGGAGTGTGATCGATGTGATCTTCGCCGATGAACTGCACACGGCCCTTGGAATCCCCCTGGTAGACGCGCACAGTTCCTTCCGGCAGCGGAACTCCCAGTGAATTCGCTTCCGCGTTCTTGAACTTGAGCAGAACTTTGACCGGCTCTTTCGCCGGTTGGCCGGGGCTCTGGGCGTTCTGGTAGTAATAGGATTGGCCGTCAACCTCAAAGACCTTCTCCACCGCCGAGCCAGCCGCGGCCAGCAGGCTGATCTGCTTGGTTTCATTGTCTTGAATATTCGTGCGGCGCTCGAGCGTGTAAAGGTGATACTCGGAAATCGCTTCCTGCTCGAATTGCGGGGCTGCCGCGTGGGCCGACTTCGCAGCCATCTCGCGCATCATCACACCTCTTGCCTGCGTCACGCGATTCAATTCCCCCGCCACCAATTGCAGTTGAGCGTTGTGGAATGACGTCCCGCTCTGATTTACCACGGTCACCCAGCCGTTCAAGTCCGCAGACTTCTGGTCGGAATGAACGGTGAGCACATAATCGGCATTCCAATTCATCTGATTCGTCAGGTAGGAAGCCTCCACCGTCTGCTCCCCCGCGTGGCGATTGTCCAGCAGCCAGACCAGCGTCGGCTTGCTGTAGAGGTTTTCCGGCATGTCGGGAAAAACATAGCGGTCCGCCCCCATGCCGGTGATGATCTCATTACCTACTTTCCAAACAGGCCCCTCGTTGTCGGCCAGAAGCACGGCCTTCACGGGAACTTCCCGGGTGGAATTGTTTTCCGAAATGACGCGAATCAGCGTCAGTTCCTTTCCCACGTATTTTTGCAGAAGCTTCTGGGGACTCAACAAATCGTACTCGTAGTCCTGCTCGAGGACGCCCAGTTCCTTGGGTGCGGTCAGGGAAACGATGTGCACTGTTGCCGGATTCACCTGCGCGGCGATGTCCATGTAGCGCAAGTCGATGGTACCTTCGGGCAGGCGCACGCGGCGGACGTCGCGCACCAGGGCGACGTTGGAGTTATAAACGGTGACCGCCAACTCCTTCTGATCCTGCTCGGTCGAGGTCACGGAGGTCTGCGCCCGAGCCGCTCCTGCCGCAATCCATCCTGCCAGAACGATTGCCGCGATGAGCCGCATTGTGGGTTGTTGTTTCATCATGATTCACCTTTCCTCTCGTGGTGTCATTGGCGAGACACGGGGCTCCCCGGTGCAGTCATTCCCGCCTTTCCCCTGCCGGAATTCCTGTTCCTGAATGCCTCCAAGTATAGAACGGGGGGCGCAAGATTTCTTGCATCAATAAAACAACGCGCGGATGTCGCGCCTGTCCACATCGGCAAAATTCGACGCGATCAAATCCGCGTGCTGGAGTTCCGCGGCGGGCCGGCTGTGGGCAATCGCCAGGCATTTGAAGCCGGCAGCTTGCGCGGCAACAATTCCCAAGGGTGCATCCTCGATGGCAAGGCACTCCTCCGACTGAAGCGATTGGTCACGGAACTTTGGCAATGCCCGCAAGCGGAGGAGGGCCAGGAGGTAGACCTCGGGGTCCGGCTTGGAACGCTGGCAGTCGTCCGCCGTCGCCAGGACGGAAAACTTCTCGCGCAAACCCATTTTGGTGAGCAAGTGGTGAATTTCCACGCGCAGGCTGCCGCTGGCAATCGCCAGGGGATAATCGCTGGCCATTTGGGTGACAAACCCTGCAACGCCCGGCATGGGAGGCAAACCTTCGCGAATGATCTCCTGATAGCGCTGGCCTTTCCACGCCACCAGTTCGTCGCGTCGCGCCATGTCCACAGGGCGCCCATGGCTGGCGTAGAGGTGTTCCACGATGCCGCGGTCGTCGAGTGCCAGGTAGTCACGGTAGTATTCTTCTTCGCTGACCGTCCAACCCTCCCGGGCAGCCATATCCTGGGTCAGCTTCAAGATGAGCGGTTCGCTGTCCACGATAATGCCATCAAAATCGAAGATAGCGGCGCGCAGCAAGGCGGGTTAGGCTCCTTTTCTAATTGTCGATTTTCGATGGCCGATTGACGATTGAAAACAATTTGAGATCGTCCATCGGCAATCGTCAATTCACGGCGCTATGGTACACTTGAGTTGGAAGCGGGTACAAGGGAGGAGTGTCGATTCTCTGCCCCTTCCGTCACCTAAAGAAGTCTGCTTCGTCTAATGAAATGAGGAGCACGGTCGAACCATGACCCATGAGTTAAGTATTCCCATAGCGTTCCTGGCGGGGATAGCTTCTTTTCTATCACCGTGTGTGCTGCCTTTGGTCCCAGGTTATATTTCCATGCTCTCGGGGGCCTCGATCAATGAGCTGAAAAACGACGCCCATGGAGAAATCCTGCGCCGGGTGATGCGCAATTCCCTGGCTTTTGTAGTAGGTTTTACCGTGGTTTTTGTAATTCTGGGGGCCTCGGCCACGTGGGTGGGAAGGGTCCTGTTGGCGCAGCGCTCAACCTTCAATATTATCGCCGGTATCATCGTGATTGTTTTTGGATTGCACTTGACCGGCTTGGTGAAGATCCCTCTGCTCTATCGTGAGGCGCGCCTGCAAACGGGTGCGCCGCGGCGCGGCATGGGCGGGGCGTTTCTGCTGGGATTCGCGTTTGCCTTCGGGTGGACTCCCTGCATCGGACCGATTCTGGCGGCAATCCTGGCCCTTGCTGCGGCACGACAGACGGTGCTTCAAGGCATGTTTCTGCTGGCAGTTTATTCCGCCGGACTCGCCATTCCGTTCCTGCTCACCAGTGTTGGGCTTAGCAGCTTCCTGAAATTCTATACAGGATTCCGCAAGCACTTGCAGGTGGTGGAAGTGGCATCAGGTGTGCTGTTGATTGTACTGGGCGCGTTGATGGCCTTTAATAAGCTGACGATTATTTCCGGCTATTTTTCGTTCTTGAGCCGGTTTGCGCTGTAGGCTTGCTATAGAGGAAAAAGTTTGCATCCGATTTTGATCAGCATCGGTTCGTTCCACCTTCCGACCTACGGCGTCCTGCTCGTGCTGGCCATCCTGGGCGGGATTTATATCGCCATGCGTCTGGCCCCCCGCGTGGGCCTGGATCCAGCACAGGTATTGGATTTTTATACGTGGGGGATACTGGTAGGGTTGGTCGGCGCGAAGATCCTGATGGTCCTGACGGAATGGAGTTACTACCGCGCTAATCCCGGCGAGATCTTCAGTCTCTCAACCCTCATGGCGGGCGGTGTTTTTTACGGCGGCTTCCTGGCGACGCTCTTCTTCACCATTTGGTACGTGCGGGTGAATAAACTTTCCTTTTGGAAGCTGGCGGATGTGATATCGCCCGCTCTTGCGCTGGGCCAAAGCGTGGGACGGCTGGGATGCTTTAGCGCCGGCTGCGATTACGGCAAACCGACCCACGCGGCGTGGGGAGTGGTCTTTAGCAGCACCTTTGCCCATGAAGTCACGGGGGTCCCGTTGGGGGTGCGGTTACATCCCACGCAGCTTTACGAATCCATCACGACGCTCGCAATTTTCGGCTTGCTGCTATGGTGGTTCCCCAGGAAGAAACAGGATGGAGATATCTTCCTCGGGTATGTGGGGCTGTACGCCCTGGCGCGGTTCTTTCTGGAATTCCTGCGCGGCGACGAAGACCGGGGTTTTGTGTTTAATCACCTACTTTCGACGTCCCAGTTCATCGCGCTGCTGGCGCTGGCAGGTGTTGCCACGGCTTTCCTCTGGCGACGCGTTTATCGCGGCAAGGAACCAAGCGCCGGCCCTGGAAGCAGGGACCAGCGGCGCGCTCCCCAGGCGGGAGAAACGGCGCAGCAAGGCAGGGTCGTCCGGGCGCAGACGGCGGACGCGGGAGTGGCGGCCGGCAAGGCGCGGGTGGCGGACGCGGCGCCCGTCCCTAAACGCGCCAAGCATTAAATCACAGTGAGGTGTGAGCGGTGGAAGAACAAACACCAATTGAAAATACGCCCCAGGAATCAAACGCGCCGGAGAGTTCTCCGCAGGAGATACAACCGGCCCCAAAATCCAAATTGCTCGTCGGCGCTCTGCTGGCCGTGGTTCTCGTAGTTGGCTTATATTACGTGAACCGCTTTTGGATTGCACCCGCCGTGAGGGCACAAACGAAAGGGGATGAGAGCCATCCCCTGGCGCCCACGTTTTCACTGACGGACATCACCGGCAAGCCGCTCAAGCTAAGTGACTACCAGGGAAAAGTGGTGGTGCTTGATTTCTGGGCCACGTGGTGCGGGCCCTGCCGGATTGAGATTCCCGGCTTCATTGAGTTGCAAAAGCGCTACGCATCGCAGGGCTTTACCATGATCGGCATCTCCATGGACGAAAGTCCGGAGCCCGTGGTGGATTTCTACAAGGAACTGCAGATGAATTATCCTGTCGCCGTCGGCGACGAACGGCTGGGGGAGCTCTATGGTGGCATGCCAGGACTCCCCACCACCTTCGTGATCGGGCGCGACGGCCGCATCTATGCCAAGCACGTTGGCGCCACCGACCCCGCCGCTTTTGAGAGCGAGATCAGGGAGTTGCTGGCGATTGGCCCGGAGGCTGAAGCCAAAAACTTTCACCAGGCGGGGCGAGTTTTTGATGAGGACAAAGTTGAACTGGGCAACCCCGCCACCATTGATTCGGAAGTGCCCGGCATTGATCTAACCAAACTGACCGCCGATCAGAAAGAGGCTTATAAAAAAAAACTGGAGAGCCAACACTGCCCTTGCGGCTGTGATTTCACCTTGCTCAAGTGCCGCCGGGTGGACCGCAAGTGCTCCATCAGTCGAAAACTCGCGCAAGATGTGCTGGACGCATTTCTCAAGGAGAAGAGCACCGGCATCACCACCAAGTAGTTAAAGCTGTTGAAGACATTTTGAGTTACCTGAACGGGGACAGTAAGTTTAGGAGTGGGATTACAAACTTCGAGGAGCGAGATTTAAGACCTATGCGAATCCTTCTGTGGGGCTTGGTTTTGACGCTGATGGCCGCGGGCCTGGGATGGGCGCAGAACACCAATTCCGTGGTGGAAGCCCGCGCCGTGATAGCCACTGACGCAGCGCACGCCAACTCTCCGGTGAAACTGGCCGTGCTGGCGCAGGTGGCGGCGGGTTTTCACATCAATGACCACAAGCCATCGCTGGATTACTTGATCCCTACTGAGCTCAAGCTGGAGGCCAGTGATCAGTTCACGGTGAAGACTGTGGTGTATCCGAAGGGGTTGCCCAAGAAATTCGCATTTTCTGACGTCCCGCTCTCCGTGTATGAAGGCAAAGTGGTCGTAGGCACGCTGCTGCAAGCCGGGAAGGCTGTGCCGGCAGGAACTTATACACTGAAAGCGAAGTTCGCGTACCAGGCTTGCAACGATCACGCCTGCCTGCCACCCACCAGTGTGCCGCTGACCGTGAGCATCAAGATAGTACCTCGCAATGTGATATTGAAACCGGTGGAATCCGATGTCTTCCAACGAATCAAATTCGAATAACGCCCCGCCCCCATCGGCCCCGGAAGGGAAACCCCGCAGTTCCGTGGGCCTGGTGGCGCTGAGCCTGGTCTTGCTGGCTGCACTGGTGTGGGCCATGGCTCCGGTCCGCACGAAGTTTGAGCCTGCCCCCCTTCGGCCGGCGCCGGAGGGCTGTCCTCAGACCGCGCCCGCCTTCGTCCCCTCGGATGCGACGGAAATTCCCGGCTCCGATCTGAGTTCACTTTCGCAGGCACAACGAAGGCATGTTTTGTTTCGCCTGAACATGGAGCCCTGCCCTTGCGGTTGTAACACCAGCATCGCCGCATGCCGGATTGGCCATCCAACTTGCCCCCTTTGCAAGGACTTGGTGGAGAAAATTGTCGCGGAGGAGTCAGGAGCCGGGAGTCAGAAGTAACCGCAGCTCGAAAATCGAAGTTCGAAACTCGCACGCCAAGTATCGAATTTCGAGTTTCGAATTTCGAGTTTNNCGATTCTGACTTCTGACTCCTGGCTACTGGGTTCTATGAGGATTGGCGTCGTTTCCGACACCCACGGATACTTTGATCCGCAACTCCCGTCGTTGTTGCAAGGTGCCGATGAGATCTTGCATGCCGGCGACGTAGGATCGCAGCCCGTGCTCGACCAACTTCGTGCGATTGCACAAGTCCAAGCGGTGCGGGGCAATGTCGATTCGGCGGCGCTGGGGCTGGCGCCAACCATGACGCGGCGATTTGGCAGCGTCGAAATCCACATGCTGCACGAACTTCCCAGGCCACAGTCGGTGTTACGCNNATTGGGCCCAGGCAGGTCCCCAGGAAGGGAAAAAGGCTGAGCACTGCCGCCGGTTCATGGAGAGCTTTCCGGAAGAGTGCCGGGTGGTGGTTTTTGGTCACAGCCATGAGCCCGGTGCACAGATTCTTGGCGGCAGGCTCTTCTTTAACCCAGGCAGTGCGGGCAAAAAGCGATTCTCATTACCACGCTGCTGCGG
>PLWR01000142.1 GCA_003165615.1 Acidobacteriota bacterium
TTCTGCGTCTTTTCTCCGTGAGCCTCAGTGTCTCTGTGGTGGAGTCTTCTTGGGTTGCGGCTTCGCCGCGTTGCGTTACACCCCTTATCCCTTGGGATTTAAGGCTTGCCTGGCTCGCCGCGAGGAACTAAGATCAATCAATCGCGCAGATCATTGGCATGAATTTATGGCCGGATGGCGCGAATTGCAGAGGCTTAATCAGGAGCAGAAAACCGTGGAATTTCTTCCCATGTCCTTGCTGGAAAAAGATGCCCTTGCCGGAGGCTACGGCGTTCCGGCGTTCTGTGTTTGGAATGCCGAGTGCATCGACGCGGTGCTGCGGACCGCGCAGGCGCTGAAAGCTCCGGTGATTCTGATGAATGGTCCGGGTGAATACGGNNACGTGCGGGCCGCACTCCATCTGGATCACGGGGACTCGCTGGAAATGGTGGATGCCTGTCTCGAGGCAGGGTATACCTCGGTGATGCTCGACTACTCCCTTCGGCCCTACCGGGAAAACGTCGAGGCGCTAAAGCGGGTGGTGGCGAAGGCTCACCCACGCGGCGTGACTGTGGAAGGCGAACTGGGCACGCTCGGGCAGGTGGACGATGTGACTGTGGAAGGCGGGAAAGTCATGACCCTGACTGACCCGGACGTAGCGGCAAGCTTCGTTGAGGCGACGGGAATCGATACCCTGGCAGTGTCCATCGGCAACGCGCACGGCATCTACACCACCCTTCCGCAGCTGGACTTTGATCGTTTGGCAAAGATTCATGCCACCGTCTCCGTCCCGCTGGTTTTGCATGGCGGCTCGGGCACGCCTGCGGCGGATTTGAAGCGCGCCATTTCTTTGGGAATCGCCAAGATCAACGTGGCCACCGAACTCATCGCCGCCCAACGTAATTCTCTTCTCAGCCAATGGGGGGAAAAGAAGAACATGTGGATGCCCATCGCCCAGGCGGTGGCCATCGAAGCCATGATCCCCGTGCTGGAAAAATGGCTGCACTTGACCGGGGCGGCGGGCCAGGCGTAGGCGTGGCGGCGGAGCCGCGAAAGCAAGTCAAAAGGCAAAGGGTAAAGACCCATACATCTTGCAATTCGTGTCAACAACACCAGAAATTAGGGTCAAACCAAGCACTCCGAGTCCTCCGTGGCCAGAAAAGACTTAACACGGAGGTCACGGAGGCTCTGTGGGCTCTGTGTTTAGTCATGAGAAACACGGAGGTCAAGGAGAAAAGAAGGAGAAAAAACCGTGGGTCTACAAACCGGGAGCGGTCATCTCTACCCCCGCAAACAGATGTATTTTTTCTCTGTGCTCTGTGCCTCTGTGGTGAATCTTCTTTTGCGGCGCGGGAGGAATTTCGGAATAAGTAGCACAGGGAAGAGGTATCCGCAGATGAATGCAAATCGCCATGCCATTATTCGAACTCTCGTCATTGTTGCATTGATGTTGGTCCCGCTCCACTGGGTTCCGGCCCAAACTTCTGACGCGGAACTGGAACAGGGTTTCAAGAACCCGCCGGATTCCGCCAAGCCGCGCGCGTGGTGGCACTGGATGAACGGCAACATNNGAATGGATGCACCGGGTGGGCATTGCGGGCATGCAGATGTTCGATGGCAACCTGGGCACGCCCCAATTCGTCGATAAGCGCCTGGTGTGGATGACGCCCGAGTGGAAGGACGCGCTTCGTCATGCGGCGGACGAAGCCGACCGCTTGGGCATGGAGATGGCGATGGCCGCTTCCGGTGGGTGGAGCGAGACCGGTGGGCCGTGGGTTAAACCCGCAGGGGCCATGAAGAAGATCGTATGGAGCGAGCTGACGGTGCAAGGTCCGGTAGAATTTTCCGGCGTGCTGCCGCATCCTCCCACCAACAACGGTAGGTTCCAGGACATGGGAATGCCGATGGAATTGAAGAACGCGATGCCCGTAGGTCTTCCCGGAGAGAAGCCGTTGCCGCCGTCACCACCGCCCCAGCCGGATGCAACGTTCTACGCGGACAGTGAGGTTATCGCCTACCGCCTGCCGGAGGGCGAAGTGCGCATGGCGGACCTCCATCCCAAGGTCACCACCAGCGTGCCGGGCCTCGATCCCACGCCCCTCACGGATGGCGACGTGGCGACGGAAGTCACCCTGCCGCTTAACCCCGGCGAATCGCAAGTGTGGGTGCAGTTTGAATTTGCAAAACCCTACCGGGCGCAGGCCGTCACCGTGGCGGCCGGCAACGTCAACGTCTTCAGCGGCGGCACCATTGTGGATGGAGAATTGCAATCGAGTGACGACGGGAAGGACTGGTCCGCGCTCGCCACCTTGTCCGGCCCCTATTTTGTAATCCGTGACTTTCCGGTTCAGACCTATTCGTTTCCCGCTACCACCGCCCGATATTTCCGCCTGCTGTTGCGCCCCGCTCCGGCGGATACCGGCGTCAAGGCTTTGGCGGACGTCGGCGTTACCCCTCCGGCAAGTGGCATTGTCCGCTTGGCGGAGATTGAGTTTTCCGGCCCCAGGGTGAATCACTGGCAGGGCAAGGCGGCCTATGGCGATACCTCAGAGTTTTCATCGATCTCGACGCCGAGTGCGCCCAAGAGCGAAGTGGTGGCGCGGGGGGACGTGATCGATTTGACCGCCAAAATGCGGCCCGATGGCACCCTGAACTGGGATGTCCCGGCGGGCAAGTGGGTGATCCTGCGAATGGGGTATTCGCTGACCGGAAAGAAGAATCATCCCGCCAGCGCCGAGGCGACCGGTTATGAAGTTGATAAACTGAGCGCACAGCACGTGGGCGACTACATGAAGACCTACGTGGACATGGTTTCCAGCGCCCTGGGTGCGAATTTCGGCAAGAGCTTCCGCTATTTCCTGATGGATAGTTGGGAAGTGGGAGTGGAGAACTGGACGGACAACATGATTCCGGAGTTCCAGGCGCGCCGGGGATACGATCCCACGCCCTTTCTGCCCGTGCTGACCGGCCGTATTGTGGAGAGTTCAGAAGTGAGTGACCGTTTTCTGTGGGATTTCCGCCGCACCATCGCCGATCTGCTGGCGGAAAATCATTACGGGGTGGCGACGAAGTATTTCAACCAATTCGGCGTTGGTCTTTACGCGGAAGCTATCGGCCCCTTTGCCCATACCACGGCGGACGCACTGCTCAGCAAAGGTTTCCTGGACATCCCGATGGCCGAGTTCTGGGTGCCTCCTCCGGGAAGAAAAGACGCGTACTACCATTGCACCGACCTCTGGGAGGCGGCATCGGCAGCCCATATTTACGGCAAGAAGCTTGCCGCCGCCGAATCGTTCACCACCAATGCCACGGCTCCCGTCTGGGCCTCGCCCTACTACATGAAGCCAATCGGTGACCGGGCGATGTCGTTCGGCATCAACCGGTTTGTGATCAGCAGTTCCGACCACCAGCCGTTTGTGGATGACCAGCATAAACCGGGCATTACGCTGGGATATTCCGGGCAGAACTACACGCGGAATAACACCTGGGCGGAACAGGCGATCGCGTTCAACACTTATCTGGCCCGGAGCTCCTACCTGTTGCAGCAAGGGCAGTTCGTGGGCGATCTCGCCTACTTTTACGGCGAGGGCGCGCCTGCCACCATCTTCTTCTGGAGACCCCTCAACCCCGCGCCCCCCGAGGGTTATGCGGTGGATTGGATGAATGCCGATGTCCTGCTGAACCGCCTGACCGTGCGGGATGGGCAACTGGTTTTGCCCGGTGGCATGAGTTACCGCGTGCTGGTGATTCCGGACTACGTGAACCAGATGACGCTGCCCCTGCTGCGCAAACTGCGCGACCTGGTGGCGGCCGGAGGCATCGTCGTGGCGACCAAACCAACCGGCTCGCCGAGCCTTGCCGATGAGGGCAAGGAGGCGGAGTACCGCAACATTGTCGTCGAGCTTTGGGGGATCATGGACGGCATGAGCGCGAATGAACACGATTACGGAAAGGGAAAGATTTATTGGGGCAAGCCTCTGGATGAAATCTTGTCCGCGGAGAAAACTCCCCCCGACTTTGAACACAATATGCCGAATGTCGATACTGACCTTGTATGGACGCACCGTCGCGATGGCAATCGGGACATCTACTTTGTGGCGAACCAGAAAGATCGGGCCGAGGACGTTCAGACCAGCTTCCGCGTGGAGGGTAAAGAAGCGGAGCTATGGCATCCCGACACCGGTGTGACTGAGCCCGCCGAGTACAAAATCGAAAACGGTCGGACTAGCGTGCCGCTGCATCTCGACCCGTGCGGGTCGGTTTTCGTGGTGTTCCAGCACCCGGCCTCGGCTCCTTCCCGAACCCTGCCACACGCTGTCAGCACGGACATCGCAACCCTGACAGGGCCGTGGCGCGTGAGTTTCCCACCGAATTGGGGCGCACCGCCGCAGGCTCGGTTTGACAAACTGGTTTCCTGGACTGACTTTCCGGACGATGGCGTGAAGTATTTCTCCGGAACGGCAACCTACACGAAGGACATTGTTGCTCCCCAGAGTTGGTTCAAGCCGGGGGCGAAGATTCTTCTCGACCTCGGTTTGGTGAAAGAGATTGCCGAGGTCTCCATGAATGGCAAGGGGGTGGGCGGGATTCTCTGGAAGCCTCCCTTCCGGGCGGATGTGACCTCGGTGCTCCATCCGGGCAGCAACCACCTGGAGGTGAAGATCACCAACCTGTGGCCGAACCGGATTATCGGCGACCAGCAGCCGAATGCGACAAGGAAGTTTGCGTGGCTTGACTATCGGCCGTTCAAGGCCTCGACCCCGCTGCTGGAGTCAGGTTTGATGGGGCCGGTAAAAGTGCTGAACGCGTCGGGGCGGTGAGGCGGGAGGAATTGCAGGGCAGCACCCTTGAGGCTATAGCTCCTCAGGTTGACCGACGTAACGAAAGGGGTTTCCCCAGATGAAGGCAACTCGCCACGCAGTCGTTCTCGTTTTCGCCATTGCCGCCGTGGGATTGGTTCCCACGAGCCGGATTCCAGCCCAGAACTCTGAGAGGCAACTGGAACAGGGTTTCAAGAACCCGCCCGATTCAGCCAAGCCGCGTGCGTATTATTTTTGGCTGAACGGTAACATCACGAAGGAAGGCATCACCGCGGACCTGGAGTGGATGCATCGCGTGGGCATCGCCGGCGTGCAGTTGTTTGATGGCGACGTGGGCATCCCTCAGTTTGTGGATAAACGCCTGGCGTGGATGACGCCGGAGTGGAAGGACGCCATGCGTCATACGGCGGACGAAACTCACCGCTTGAACATGGAGATCGCGATGGCGGCCTCCGGCGGGTGGAGTGAAACCGGCGGGCCGTCGGTGCAACCGCAAGCGGCCATGAAGAAGATTGTGTGGAGCGAGACGCTGGTGCAAGGTCCAGTGAAATTCTCCGGTGTGTTGCCGCACCCGCCCACCAACAACGGCAGGTTCCAGGATATGGCGATGCCGGTGGAACTCTTAAACCCCAAGCCCCAGGGTCTGCCCGGAGCGAAGCCGGAACCGCCCGCCCCGCCACCTCAGCCTTCCCCCACGTTCTATGCGGACACCAAGGTGATTGCCTACCGCCTGCCGGAGAGCGAGATCCGCATGGCGGACGCCCATCCCAGGATCACGGCGAGTGAGGCGGGTCTAAATCTTACGGCCCTCACTGATGGCAGCTTTTCGACGGAAGTAACATTGCACCTGAACCCGGGGGAATCGCACGTGTGGGTGCAGTTCGAGTTTCCACAACCTTACCGCGCTCAGGCCCTCATGCTGGGCGGAGGGAACGTCAACTTCTTCACCGGCGGAATGATTGTGGATGGGGAGTTGCAATCAAGTGACGACGGCGTGAACTGGAGGGCGCTAGCGAGCCTTTCCACCTCTTACTTTATCAAACGTGAATTTCCCATTCAGACCTATTCGTTCCCGCCCACGACGGCACGGTACTTTCGCGTCATGCTGCGTCCCGCGCCGCCGGAAGCAGGCCTGGTAGCGCGGGCAAAAGAAAGAGGAACGCCTCCTCCCGCGGAGGGCACGGCCCGCCTGTCGGAGATTGATCTTTCCGGGCCGCGGGTGACCCAGTGGCAGGGAAAAGCCGCTTACGGAAACACCTCGGATTATTCCACCATCTCCACGCCCCCCGTGGAGAAGAGCGATGTGGTGCGGCGCGAAGACGTGATCGACCTGACTTCCCAAATGCACCCTGATGGCACGCTCGAATGGGAAGCGCCGGCGGGGCGGTGGGTGATCCTGCGCCTGGGTTATTCACTGGTCGGAAAGAAGGTCCATCCTGCCACCGCCGAGGCGACCGGTTATGAAGTTGATAAACTAAGCGCGCAATATGTGGGCGATTACGTTAAGGATTACGCTGACATGTTCTCCCGCGCCGTGGGTCCAAATTTTGGCAAGAGCTTTCGCTATTTCCACATGGATAGTTGGGAAGCGGGGGTGGAGAATTGGACAGACACCGTGCTGGCGGATTTCCAGGCGCGCCGCGGATATGACCCCACGCCTTATCTGCCCATACTCACCGGCCGCATCGTGGAGAGCGCGGAGGCGAGCGACCGTTTTCTGTGGGATTACCGCCGCACCCTCGCTGACTTACTGGCGGAGAACCACTACGGGCTGGCCACCAAATATTTCAACAAGCTTGGGATGGGTCTTTATGCGGAAGCCGTAGGTCCCTTCCTCAACACCACGGCGGATGCCCTGCTGAGTAAAGGTCAATTGGATATCCCCATGGGTGAGTTTTGGACGCCGCCGATCGGGAGAAAGGACACGTATTACCATTGTACTGACATTTGGGAAGCGGCATCGGCGGCGCACATTTATGGCAAGAAGATTGCCTCCGCCGAAGCGTTCAGCACCGACGTTACCGCTCCCGTTTGGGCCTCGCCTTACTACCTGAAGCCGGTCGGCGACCGTGCCCTGTCCTACGGAGTCAACCGGTTTGTGCTCTCCACCGCTGTTCTGGAGCCTTTTGTGGACGATGCGCACCGGCCCGGTATAACCCTGAATAATTATGGACAACACTACGCGCGGACTAACACCTGGGCGGAACAGAGTGTTGCCTTTAACTCCTACTGGGCACGCTCTTCGTTTCTATTGCAGCAGGGGCAATTCGTGGGGGACCTCGCATATTTTTACGGTGAAGGCGCGCCGGCCACGATTTTCTTTTGGAAGCCGCTCAACCCGCCGCTACCCCAGGGCTATGCCGCGGACTGGATGAATGCCGATGTGATTTTGAATCGGCTGTCCGTGCGGGATGGGCGATTGGTTCTGCCCGACGGCATGAGTTACAAGGTGCTGGTGATTCCCGACTACGTGACCCAGATGACGCTGCCCCTGCTGCGCAAACTGCGAGACCTGGTGGCGGCGGGGGGCGTCGTGGTGGCCGTCAAGCCCACCGGCTCCCCCAGCCTTTCCGATGAAGGAAAAGACGCGGACTATCGCAACATAGTGGTCGAGCTTTGGGGCGTCATGGACGGCGCGAGCGGGAATGAACACGTTTATGGTAAGGGAAAGATTTACTGGGGCAAACCGATCGAAGAAATCCTGGCCGCCGAGAAGACCGCGCCAGACTTTGAACACAACATGCCGGAATACGATACGGACCTCGTGTGGACACACCGCCGCGACGGAGATCGCGACATCTACTTTGTGGCGAATCAGAAAGACCGCGCTGAAGACGTGCAGGCAAGCTTCCGCGTGGAGGGTAAGGAAGCCGAGCTTTGGCATCCCGACACCGGGGTGACCGAGCCCGCCGAGTACAAAATCGAAAACGGGCGGACCAGCGTGCCGCTGCACCTTGATCCCTGCGGGTCGTTGTTCGTGGTGTTTCAGCACCCCACTTCGGTTCTCGTCCGAACCTTGCCACACGCTGTCAGCACGGAACTCGCGACCCTCGCAGGGCCGTGGCAGGTGAGTTTTCCCCCGAATTGGGGCGCGCCGCCGCAGGCTCGGTTTGACAAGCTGGTTTCCTGGACAAACTTTCCCGATGATGGCGTGAAGTATTTCTCTGGCACGGCAACCTATGTGAAGGAAATTAACGCGCCCCAGGCGTGGTTCAAACCGGGCGCGAAGGTCATCCTGGATCTCGGCGCGGTGAAGGAGATTGCTGAGGTCTCTGTCAATGGCAAGGCGGTGGGAGGGATTCTCTGGAAGCCTCCCTTCCGGGCGGATGTAACCGCGGCACTCAAGCCCGGCAAGAACCGCATTGAAATCAAGGTCACCAACCTGTGGCCGAACCGGATTATCGGCGACCAGCAGCCGAATGCGACCAGGAAGTACGCTTGGCTCGACTACCGGCCGTTCAAGGCCTCGACCCCGCTGCTGGAATCGGGTCTGTTGGGGCCGGTGAAGGTGCTGAGCGCGGTCGAGCGGTGATGCAGGTGTCGTAGCGCTGACCTTGAGGTCGGCATGTGCTGACCTCAAGGTCAGCGCTGCGACAACATTGAACCTTGCCTGCTGCCATTAGCAGGGGTTCGGTGATAGAGTAAGTGATGAGGACAACCGCCTATGCCCATAACCTTGCAGCCCGAACACGAGCGGCTGATTGCGGAAGCGCTCCGCTCCGGCGCTTACCAGAATCCCGAGGAGGTTATCAAGCGGGCGCTGGAACTGCTCCATAACCGGGATGCATGGCTCGCCGAGAACCGCATCAAAATTGATGAGGGGTGTGCTGCCGCCCAGCGCGGAGAATTGATCGATCCCGACCAGGTCCGCGCCCAAATGGAGGAGAGAAAACGCGTTTGGCATTCTCAACAGCATAAGGCATGAACCTCTCTCAGCTCACCCCTCCGGCGGTTGATGATCTTTTCGAAATCTGGAATTACATCGCCCGGGACAGTATTGACGCAGCTAATCATCTGGAAGGAGAAGTTTACAAGGCTTGCGCCTTCCTGGCTGAGGGGCCTTTATGCGGCAGGACCCGAGAGGACATCACCAAGCTTCCGCTCCGATTTTGGACAGTCCAAGCCTTTCCCAATTACATCATTGTGTACGATCCCAAGAGCAAGCCGTTGCGAATTATCTGTATCCTTCACGGTAGCCGCGACGTGCCGGCGATTCTTGGCGAGGTTAACCCGTAACGTAGCGAGGATTTTTCGCTTGGGAGGAGCTTACTAACATGAAATGGTACGCCGGCGAGAACCTGCCCAAGACCCACGCGCGGCCCACTTTTTCGGAGGCGTGGTTTCATACGAATTATGGGCTGACGTTTGGCGAGAAATATTGCTCCGATCCGATTTTCCGCAGTCAACAGGATCGGGAGGCAAGGCGGCTGCTCTACGACCGCTTTGGGCCGGCGGGCATCGGCGAAAAAGACCCCCAGCCGCGCCCGCATCTGGAGGTTTGCGGCCATCGTTTCCTCCCGGGCCTGTTCGGCTGCGAAATTATTTTTCAAGATGATCAGGCGCCCAGTTGCCATCATCTTCCTGTCAGTTCCGCCGCGGAACTTGCCGCCATTCCCAAGCCGAATTTGGAAACCAACCGTTGGGCGCAGGAATTCCGGCGGCAGGGTGCGATCCTATTGAGTCAATACGGGTCTGTGGATGCGGCCATCAATTTCGGCGGGCCGCTGAACGGTGCGGTGACCATCCTTGGCAACGAGGGGCTCCTTTACCTCTCAGAATGTCCTGAGATTATGACCCGTTTTCTCAGCATGATCGCTGACGTGTGCGTGGAGGCCCACGATAAGTTGACTGTCGCATTCGATCCGAAGACAGCGGCGGGCAGGCAGTTGTTCATCGGCAATTGTCCCGTGATGATGATCAGCCCCACCACCTACGCGGAAGTCGTTCTACCCGCCGACCTGCACTATCGCCAGCAGATTCAGAGTTTCGGATTGCACCATTGCGGGCAGATGGATCGTTACCTTGAAGCCTATCAAAAGCTCAAACCTGTGGAATTTATCGAGGTGGGGTGGGGCAGCAGCGTGGCGGCGGTCCATCAGGCCTTTCCGGATTCACAACTCGACTTGATGATCAACATTTATGACCTTCAGAATATGACGCGCCCCGCCGTGCGTGAGTTGATCGTAAGAATGGTTTGCGAGGCCGGTTCCCTATCATGCCTCCGTGACGTTTGGGTGGCGGACATTGGCCCGGAAGTTCGGGATGAAATCGTCTTGGACTTTGTCGAAGCGGTGGATTCGGCCGTGGGCCAGGGGTGACGAGGCAGGGATGAGCGCAGGGGATTAGAAGTTGTGCGGATTGGTACGGAAAAGTAGCACACCTGTCATCCTGAGTGGAGATGTGCCTTTTCGGTCCACCCAGCCCGTACTTTGGGCGAGGGACCTTGTAGTTTGAAGGAGTTGGTGAGCAGAGTAAACTACGGGGGTTCTTCGCCCAAGAAGCGGGCTCAGAATGACAGTGCCGATGGGTTTCTCCGCAGCCTCTAAAGCACCGCATTTTGAAACCCGAAAGGAATTCTACCAATGACTACAGACACCAGATTCAAACCATTCGCCATAATTGCAATCCTATGTGTCCTTCTCAGTGTCGCATCAGCCAGCTTCGCCCAGATTCCCCTTGGCGGCAACGGGGGACGGCCATTGCCTGCTCCCACCGCGGCGCCGCTGACCCCGGAAATGCTGGGCATGGCGCGGTCGCAGATCACTCTCATTGACCGCGTGATCCGGCTCTTCAACGGCCGCGGCGGTGTGTCTGTTCGCGATAAAAGTCTGACGGGGCTGCAAGCGCTGAAGTTTCCGCCCCTCGACCTGCGCGAGTACCGCTTCTTTTTGCAGTTTCGCGAAACCAAAGCCAACGTGCTGATCCAGGATGTGACCCCGGACCTCTACGACGCCAAGGTGGAGCACTGGTCGAACCCCCATCCCCTGGCAACAAACATTACTCCCGGGTTGCCCTACGTGATGCTCCTCCAGCAGGCTTATTGGGAGCCCGGCACGTATTTCCGCACCGGTACTTTCCACAAGTTTTTGGACAATCGGTGGATCTCCTTTGGGGTTTCGACCAAGACCAATGTTTCCGCCGAGAAGGACGAAGTCTACATTGAAGTGGAAATTGAGAACCGGGAAGCCGAGGCTTTGTCTTTCCTGGCCAGCCCGGACCAGCGCGCGCCGGATTTGACGCTCGCATTCCCCAATCAGAAACCCAAGCCCGCGAGCCCGGTCACCCGTCCCGACGCCTTCACCCTGTCGAGTGACCAGATCTGCATCACCGTGGTCAGCGACCTCCCCGGGCAGGAGAAGGACGGATGGCGGTGGGAGATCCCCGGCCATTCCAAGGGCAACGCGCGCTTCGCCATCGTCATGCAGCAAGCCTCGGATGCTGCTCCCAGCGTGGTTGCTCCTGACCTCGCCCAGCGCATGGAGCGGGCTGATGAGGCATTGCGCAGCCGTCTGCAATGGGCGGGTGAAACGCTGCCGCAAGTCAGCACCGCCGACCCCGCGTTCGACGACCTCTACCGGCGCAGCATCCTGAGCGTTCTGGAGTGCAGATGGGAACGGGACAACTTCGTGGTCAAGCCCTTCTACGCCGTCGGCACATGGACGTTTACGATTCCCTGGGACACTTCCTATGCCTCGGAAATGCTCAGCGTGCTTGACCCTGCGGGATTGCGGGAAGCCTTCCTGGCCTACGTTCACGCCGGCCTCATGACCAACAGTTGGGTGCCCTGGAATGGCAATGGCAATGGCAACACCTATTTTCCCGGCACCAAGCTGACGTACTGGTATGTCCAGAGCCCCTTTGCGGAAATGCGCACCCTTCAGGATTACCTGAACCAGACGGGGGACAAGGAATTCCTGAATCACTCCGAGGAAGGGGCCACCATTTTTGAATGGATGAAGCGGATGGGTCGGGAACTGGTGAAGCAATATGGCCGCCCTGATGGTTTGATGGATTTCGGCACCGGCTCGCAGAGGATGATCGAGATTCGCACCGACGGCTATGAACACGTGGTGGCCGCTTCCAACGGTCTGGCGTTTGCCTACTTCCGCCAGATGGCCGAGTGGTGCCGCGAGCGCAATGATCCTGACGCCGCCCAGTTTGCGGCTTGGGCGAAAATGCTGAACGAGTCTTTGAACCAGAAGCTCTGGGATGAAAAGGATGGATGGTTTGTGAACCTCTATCCCGATGGAAGCAGGCAATTGGTGCTGAACTACCACCTTTTTGACCTGCTGGATGCCGGAATTCTTTCCCCCCATCAAATCGATGCCATGATCGGCCATCTGAAAGAGGGAGAATTCCTGGCGCCGCTGGGAATGTACTCGATGTCCAAGGCAGACCGCGCCCATTGGGACCTCGAGGACGTGGATTTTGGCGGGGGCGGGCAGTATACCGGCGAGCCGCTGCGCATCGTGGAAAGCTTGTACCGGTTGGGATACCCGGAACTGGCCTGGGACATTCTCGCGCGTTGCACCCAATGGACGGAGCATTTCCCCACCATCCCCCAGGAAGTGTTTGGCGACAATCCGCGCTCGCCGGAAGTGGAAATGCCGTTGGAGCTCGACGCGGGCAGCACCATGGGCGCCATCGTCTTCGGCGTTTTCGGCCTGCGGCCTCACGTGGACGGCTCGCTGGACGTTTCACCTTCCTATCACCATGAGCTGGGGCAAGCGCGGTTGACGGGTTACAAATTCCGCGGCCATTCCTATGACGTGGTTCTCGGCCCCTGGGACTATGAGGTTTTTAGGGATGGGAAGCTGGTGGCGCGGCCACCCTATGGGAAGACTGTCGAGTTTTCTGCAGGCGGGGTGGTGAAGGAGTAAGGAAGGATTTCACCACAGAGGCACAGAGGCCACAGAGCGCAAACCGAGATAGCATTGGGTTAAGAAGCAAGGAACCGAATCTTTGCCCGCGCACGCCTAAGCGCTTTTCTCCGTGATCTCTGTACCTCTGTGGTGAATCTTTTCTTGCCATGGGGCGGTTCATTTTGGTAATACCGCGGAAACTTATGAGCGGTGTTGACCCCACGCACGCCGGCAAATTGAGAATCTTACCCTTGACAAAATTTTCCGCATGCGCGTAAATCCAAGGCCGGAGACGTATGATGACGAATGAAAATTTGTTCCACGAAATCCGCGAAGATTTGCGCTCAGTTCCGCTGCTCGATGCCCACACGCACCTGGTGGACGGCAAGCTGGGGGCGCGGGGATTGCACGACATTCTGCTTTATCACATGGCGGTGAGCGATCTTTATG
>PLWR01000152.1 GCA_003165615.1 Acidobacteriota bacterium
GAATCTTAACGCCCTCGAATCAGATTACCCTCCTGCGCCTGGTATTTGTGCCGGTGTTCGCGATCCTGATTCTGGAGCAGCACTATCGCGCGGCGCTCGCGGTGTTGATGGCGGCGGCCCTCTCCGACGTTCTGGATGGGACGGTGGCTCGACTGTTGAAGCAGGAGAGCGCGCTGGGCGTGGCGCTCGATCCGATTGCCGACAAGATCCTCATGACCACCGGGTATCTTACCCTGGCGTTTCGTGGCGCGTTGCCTTGGTGGCTGACGATCATCGTCCTCAGCCGCGACGTGGCGATTGTCGCCACTACGCTCCTGATCTGCCTCGTCGCTGGGTACCGGCCCTTCCCTCCCTCCCTGCTGGGGAAGGCCTCCACCGCAGCACAGTTGGCGACCCTCTTCTTTGCGGTGTGCCGCCGGGCGCGTGTCCCCTACATGACGACGGATGTGGTCACCTTTTTCATTTACCTTACTGCCGCTCTGACCTTGGCCTCGGCCATCCATTATGTGTTCGTGCTGCGCCAGAAGTACGGCCGCCGCGAGGTCGAAGACCCCGCTGAATCCCAACTCTGAAGAGCAGGCGAAGAGTCGGAAGTTGAAAGCCAACGCTTGCCACCCGAAACCTGCCCATCCGCCCCCGGACCCCGGACTGCGGACTGCCCCGTCAGGAGAGTGGATCCGTTGAATGTCCCTTTTGGGAGAGTTCGTTGATGTGGTCGGCGATTTCCTTTGGCCGGTCGATATTGACAATGGTCTCCCTGCTCGCCTCGCCCGCGGTCTCAATGGAAAGATCGCCCAATCCGAAAAGTCTTTGGCCGACGCGCTGATGCACCGTCACATCCTGCACGCGCGAGATCAGGATGGTGCGCGTGGACCTGCTCAGAAGGCCCCTTTCGTATCGCAGCTTGTCATCGAGGATCGTCATCTTGGTCAGGCGGTTCAGGAGGTGGCGTTTTATGGGCCACAGCAGAAGGAGCACCGGCAGCCAGGGAATCCAGGGTTGCCATGCCGCCGGAATCTGGGGCGGCATTTGGACGCGCTCCAGTGCCACCACCGAAGCCGCCACAATCACAAGCACCACCACGTACCCCATGTAGATAAATTTCATCGTCGGACGGATGATCATTTCGGACATGCGCACCTCCTCTGATGCTTGCGCCCTATTGTACCTCGACGAGGCAAGTCCCCGCGCCCCAACATGCCCGGGGGGCAGGGCTCCGTCAAAGTCCACGACGTTCCCCGAAGGGGAACAAGATCATTAGCCGTAGGTGAAACCTACGGACAACGAGCGGCAAGAAATTCGACCCCGCAGGGGTCGAACATCCCTCCGCCCCCCTTTCCACGGGTTTCACCCGTGGCTAATGACCTTCGGCCCCTGCGGGGCCGCCAAGCTGCGTCGACTTTGCCGGGACCCTGACCCAGGCGCAGGTAGTGTCTCACTTTACCGATGTGGGTCGAAAGCGGGGGTACAACGAAGCTAGACACTCTTTGCTTCGATAGGCTCGTCTTTTCCCGCCTGCGTAACCCGGCGGCTCCATTGCAGGGCTTGCCTGTACAAATCGCTGAGCTTTTGCTCCTTGAGGGCCATTTTTTTTGCCAGTTGGGAGAACTCCTTCCAATTGCCCTGCTCGTAATGGATCACGGTCTGCAGGACATCGCGCAGGGGATTCTGCTCGCCCACCAGCGCGGCGTTTACGTCTGAGGCAATGGGCAGTTCTGCCAGCACGGCGCTCATGGGACGCCCGGTAAGAACATCGATGCAGGAAAGCAGCCCCAGCAAAAAGTAATCGGGCGGGCGTGTCGACGCGCCCACCAGCGGCGCAAGGGATTCGCAGAAAGCCGCGCGGATTAGTGCCGTACTCACCAGGATAGGGGGAGCGCCATCGCCCAGCGCGGTCACGGAAAACATCTCGATCCACTTGCGAAGTTCGGTCTGTCCCAACATCAGGAGGGCGTGCCGGATGGATTTTATCTGCGAGTGGAACGCGAATCGCGCGGAGTTCAAGAAGCGCAGCAGCTTGTAGGAGAGGGCCAGATCATGCTTGATCATGTTGGCAATCTCCTGCACATTGATTTCCGGCCGGGTGACGGCGCTCAGAACGAGCAAGTAAACCAATTTGATCGGCGTAACCTCGGACGTCGAGTAGGGTTGCGGCCGCAGGAAGAACCGGCCCTGGAAGTGGGAATAGCCGTGCTGTACGGCGGTCTGATATTGCCTTCGATTCTCCACCTTTTCCGCCACAAACATTGTGCCCTTGGGCCCATACTTGCGGATAAGGAGCCACTGCGCACGATCCGTAAGGGCGGTTACATCCAGCTTGATGATGTTGGCCACCTCCATCAAGGGGTCTTCCGGCGCGCCCTGGAGATATTCCAAGGCGATCAGATACCCGGCATCTTTCAACTTCCGGCAGGCCGCGACAACCTCCTGATCGGGCTCCTGCGCCGCCCCTATCTCCAGTACGACCTGGTGGCGCGGCCAGTTCGCAGCGTAGCCCCCCAGCAGCACTTCCCGTGGACATTTGAGGAAGGCCCGGGTGCCATCGATGAGCTCGTCGATTTCTTCAAAAGCCGAGGTTCCAGAGGGGATCGTCTCCCCCATGGGCTCGCCGTTCATCGGTGGCCAGAATTCTTCCCCTCCGGGGCGGAGCAGAAGCTCGTAACCATAAACCCTTTCACTGCGGTCCAGAATGGGCTGCCGGGCGATAAACCTGTGCATAACCAAAAGCCTCTCCTGTCCGCAATGGCTTCGGCTGGTGAACCAGCCATTGCGGTGTCAGCCCCCCCTCCAAGTACACAGAGGTCATCCCATTAATCGGCAACCTCACGGACAATCTTGAGCCATATTTGAATCAAGCGGCAGTTTCCCGAAACCGCCAAGGCGCTTGGAGAAGCGACCTATTCAATCTTTGGAATCATCCTTGCCGGTTGGACAATCGTCCGCATGCTCCCGTTAGCGGTCAAGAAATGGACATCTTGCCCCAATGAATGCTTCCGGACTCGGTGCAGGTCACAGCCGCCGCGACAGATTATGTTAGTATCAAGGTTCTTACAATTTTGGGTTTGACGGATCTCCATTCGCAGAGAGGGAAGTGTGCTTCGTATCGGCATAGTAGGGTTACCTCAGACCGGCAAGACTACCTTGTTTCAGATTTTGACCCGCGCGCATGGCAGCGGTAGCGGCTCCGGCAGGCAGGAGGCCCGCGTGGGGGTGGTGCGTGTTCCGGACGCGCGCTTGGACCGTCTGTCCGCAATGTTCAAGCCGCAGAAGACCGTCCACGCCACCATCGAATACATGGACATGCCGGGCAG
>PLWR01000330.1 GCA_003165615.1 Acidobacteriota bacterium
CGCACGGCGGCATCGGGCAGGCCGACGGTGGTGAAAAAGGGCTGGCCGGCGGTGATGTCAACTTCCACTTCCACCGGGTAGGCATCAATTCCAAAGACCGAGGCGCTTAGAGTTTTGAAGAGCATGAGGGCAACTCGCTGCGGGGATCAGTGCGAGGTAAAAAGGCCGGGGCGCAATCCCGGACGCGCCCACTTACCATCGGGTCCCTGCGAGGGCGGTTATTATACCAGAGGTAACGTGACGGCAAGCAAAAAGCGTTGGATGGGAATTTTAGGAAATGCTGAACTCTGAATTATGAATGGGGGCTGGCTCAGAATTGTCCGAATCGGGTGTTTCGTACCAAAGCATTGTGAATAGACCAAGGATCGCCAAGGATTGCCGCTACTACCCGAGGTGGGGATGGCGTCAAAATGTCGCTTTTCGGGCCTCGGCGGGGCTGGTTCAGAGGGCAGTTCTGCGATTCACATCGCCTTGCTTGATGCCTGTTTCCCACATGAAAACGCAGAGCTTTGCTCTGCGCCAGCCACTGCTTATTGAGTTGGGTGGTTATCAGGAGCCTGGCGCGGTCAGCTTAGTAAGCTCGCGGCGGGCGTCCTTATACTGGGGATCAATCTGGAGGGCGGCGGTAAATTCCCGCACCGCTTCTTCCTTCTGATTCTGCGCTTCCAGAATCAAACCCAATTGATAATGCGCTTCGGCGGAACGAGAATTCGCGGCGAGGGCAGCGCGAAAATGCTGAACCGCCTCGACGGTCTTGCCTTGGCGCGAGGCAATCAGCCCCAAGCCAAAATGCGCCTCGTAATCCTGTGGCGCGAAAGAGAGCAGCCGATTGAACTCCGCGGCGGCGCGCCCGGGGTTTCCCACGGTCAGCCAGATGTCGCCGAGCAATTCTTCCGCCTCAACATTGTGCGGGTCGAGCGCGAGGGCGGCTTTGAGCTGATTCGCGCCGTCGAGATAATGATGCAACCCAATATCCGAGCGGGCTAATTCGATATAAGCCGGCAGGTTGCGGGGATCGTCGGCGAGGATGGCCTGGAACTCCGCCACCGCTTCCTGCGCATTGCCAATGCGTGCCAGATGCCCAGCCATCACATAGCGTTTGTACTCAAACAATCGGTCTTTGGGATCGATGCCGGAATTGTCGAGCGCAGCCTGGGGCGCAGAGATGTCGAGGTACCCGAGCGCGCGCAAACTCTCCGCCGAGCCCGGCAGAGTGGCCGTGGGTGTTGGTCCGCCCGCCGTGGGCACGGAATGGTAAGTCGCCACCAGCGCCGCCAGGCCCGCGCGGTAGGATGCGGCAAGCGCCGTCTGGCCGGGCAAGAGATTGTGCAACTCGGCAGGGTCAGCCTTCAGGTCGTAAAGTTCCGGGTGAGGAGCGTCAATGTATTGGTAATCTCCCCGGCGCAGGCTGCGCAGTGCCGCCCATCCAAACTTGTCATGCGCGTAGGAGCTTTCGCTGTAGACGTCGCGCGGCGGCGAATCGCCATCTTTCGCAAGCTCCAGCAGGCTGTGGCCGCAGAAGCTCGGCGGCGACTGAATTCCCAGAAAGGTCAGAACAGTGGGCGCAACATCAATCAAACCGGCAGGCGCGTCTACACGCTCCAAATAGTGCTTGAGAGACGAAACTGGAAACTGGAAACTGGAAGCTCGCGGCGAATTTCCAGTTTCCAGTTTCGAGTTTCCGTCCTTCTCCGCTTGCGGCCAATGCAAGATCAGCGGCACGTGCAGCGTGCTGCGGTAAATGAAATATCCATGCGTGGTCTCGCCGTGGTCGCCCAGGCTCTCGCCGTGGTCGGAGAAGAGCACTACGAGCGCCCGTCGATCCAGCCCCGATTTTGTGAGGAATTCAAAAAAACCACCCAGCGAGTCATCCACGTAAGCAAGCTCCTGATCGTACTCACTTTGCGGAGCGCGAGCGCGGTAGGAGGCGGGCGGGTCGTAGGGCTGGTGAAGATCAAACAGGTGGACGAAGAGCAGAAAGGGGCGGCCGGAATTCTGCTGGAGCCAATGTTCCGCGCCGTCGAGCACCTGGGCTGCGGGGCGCTTCAGGTCGAGCGCACCCTTGATGACGCGTGTATCAAAGGGGCTGTCGTAGGTCTGGAATCCCTGCGCCAACCCGTAACGACGCTCGAGAAAATAACCGCCAATGAAGGCCGCCGTGTTGTACCCATGCGCGGCAAGTACCGTGGCGAGAGTCGTGGCTCCGGGCGGCAGAACCTGGGCATTCTCCCGAATGCCGTTGGCAAAAGGATAGGTGGAAGTAAACAGCGACACGTGCGAGGGCAAGGTGATGGGCGCCTGACTGCTGATCTCGGTGAAGATCGTACCACCGCGCTCAAGCGAGTCGATGTGCGGGGTTTGCAGCTTCGAGTAACCGTAGCAACTGAGATGGTCGGCGCGCAGTGTATCGACGGAAATGAGGATGACGGGCGGAGGTCCGTCCGTTCCCTCCGGCAACGGCCGCGGGCCAGCCTGTGCCGCGCCTTGCGCCCATGCCAGCAGGATGGTGAACAAGAGAATTCGCGGGAATGGCGAGCTTCGGGCCGAGCGCATATTCGAATGATACTCGACCCGCACCGCGAACGGGAAGATGGGTGCGGTCCTGATGTCGGGTGTAGCGCCGGCTTCCAGCCGGCAACTGGAGTTTCTACATTCTCAAAGCGCACCATCGAGAATCTCTGCCCTCGCCCCCTTGAGGGAGAGGGTGGACCGCAACCGCCGCTTTCATCAGGCGGGG
>PLWR01000286.1 GCA_003165615.1 Acidobacteriota bacterium
TAGTCCTGATTCAGGAACGCGTCGATGTTGGCATTAAATCCCGCATCCACCCCCTTGCAGGGAATCACCACGGCGACGGATGGCGCAAAAGTTTCCCGCGGGCTGCTTAGCCTCCGCCGGATCATACGGAGAAAGCAAAGCCCATCGACGAACGCCCAGGCGCTCTGCAATACCAGTAGCGCACCAGCCAGAAAAGCAATTTTCACGGCCCAAAGCATCAGCAAATTTCCACGGTGAGATGGAGTTAAAACCAAGACCCCGACCGAGGCGAGTGTACCACAACGATCTGGCGGGTTCAGACCAACGCCGGGCCGTGGCCGCGCCGCCACGCGGCATACCGGCTCTACGGCGAACCCTCACAAGTTTCTGTTAAGATAGTTCCGGTTCACGTGCAGCGAGGGGCAGGATTATGTTTGCGCGCCACAATCGGTTGATGGGCGTTCTCTTCCTTATCGGCGATGTCCTCCTGGCGCTGGCGAGTTTCGGGTTGGCACTCGAAATTCGCTCAAACCTTGCGGGCGCGCGGGCTTTTTACCCACTTTCGAATTACCCCTGGATGCTTCCTCTGACGGTCGTCTTATGGGTAGGTGTTGGGGTGGCGGCAGGAATCTACCGCGAGGTCCGGGAAGAGGATTTACGCCGAGCCTTCGCCGATCCTCTCAAGACCGGCCTCACCGCCACCATCCTCCTCTTCGCCGTGATTTCCGCACTGAAGTTGGAATTCATCAGCCGCCTGCTCCTGGGAATTTACGCGCTGATGGATCTTTTGCTGACGATAATTTTCCGCCTGGTGGCGTGGCGCTTTTCCGCGCCCTTGCGGCGAAGTCTGGCGGGTTTTCGCAACTTCCTCCTGGTGGGGGATGGTCCGGAGCTGGCGGAGATTGCAAGGACACTGGAAGCCTATGAATCTCGCGGGATGCGCTTATTCGGCTTCGTTCGCATCCAGACTGGACCCGCCGAGACGCCCCCCTCGGGACTCAGCAGATCATATCCGATGGTCACCCTTCCGGAGCTGCCGGAGCTGCTGCGCCGGCAGGTCATCGACGAGGTTATTTTTGCGGTGGCCAAGGAGGACTTGGAAAAGCTCGGAGAGACTTTCCTGCTCTGCGAAGAAGAAGGGGTCAAGACGCGCGTCCTGCTCAGTTTCTTCCCCCAGGACATCTCCAAAGTTTATCTCGAGCGCCTGGGCTCAAAGCCCCTGCTGACTTTTTCCGCTACGCCCGCAGACGAGTCGTTGTTGATCAAACGGGGCTTTGATTTCCTCATGGCGCTCGTCGCGCTGGTGGTGCTTTCCCCGCTTCTCCTGATTCTGGCGGGGCTGGTCAAACTCACTTCGCGCGGGCCCATTTTCTTTTCCCAAACGCGCTGTGGCCTGGGCGGGCGAAGATTTACCCTCCACAAGTTCCGGTCGATGCGGGCGGATGCCGACTTGCTGCGGGAGGAACTCGAGGCGCTCAACGAAGTGGACGGTCCGGTTTTCAAGATCAGGAACGATCCGCGTTGTACCCCCATCGGACGCTTCATGCGCAAGTTCAGCCTGGATGAACTCCCTCAGTTAGTCAATATCATCAAGGGAGATATGTCCTTTGTGGGCCCCCGCCCGCCCCTACCCGAGGAAGTGGAAAAGTACGAGCGCTGGCAGCGGCGACGCTTGCGCATGCATCCGGGACTGACCTGTTTGTGGGCACTCGAAGGGCGCAGCAAGCTCAGCTTCCGCCGCTGGATGGAGCTGGATCTGGAGTACATTGACCACTGGTCAATGATGCTCGATTGGAAAATTCTGCTGAAGACGATTCCCATTGTCCTGGTAGGCCGCGGCGCCAGCTAACTTCTTAGAGCCGCCTCGTAAGCCTCAAGCAAGGCGCGTTTCTCGTTTTCCCAGTTCAACTTTTCCTCGATGCGTTTGCGTCCGCGCGCTCCCAGTTCCGCCCGCAAGCTTTCGGAGTCCAGCAGGGTCATGAGCTTTTGGGCGAAGTCTTCCGGGTCGTCCCGCCTCGCATACAACGCTGCGTCATCTGCGGAGCGCCGGCCTTCCGTGAGGTCGTAAAGCACTACGGACAAACCGAAAGCCATATATTCCAGAATCTTGTTCATGGTTGACTTGTCGTTCATGGGTGTAGACCGGTCAGGGGCGACGCCGAAGGCAGCGTTCGAGAAGTATGCCGCAACATCTTCGTCGGGCAGCCTCCCGGGAAATTTCACCATGGCGTCAAGGCCCTTCTGACTCGCCAGCACTTTGAGCCGCGGGAGTTCAGGACCCGAGCCGATCAGGACGAACAGCGTGTCCTCACAGTTACGAAGTTTCGTGAGAAATCCAATCGACTCGAGCAATAGATCCAGCCCATCCTGATGGCCCATTACGCCGAGATACACGACCAGATTCCGGCGGCCTTCTTTGAGTTCGGGCTGCGGGGGACGAATGCGGATTCTGGTCAGGTCGGGGCAACTCCGCACCACGAAAGTCCGTTCGCGACTCATGCCTCCGCGAATCATTGCCACTTCCCGGTAGGACTCGTTGGTGGCGATGGAGACACACGCGGTTCGGAATGTCAACCGTTCCGCCCAGCACACCAGCTTGTATCCAAAATCATGACGCAGGAATTTGGTCTCGTAGAGCTCGGGGTTCAGGTCGTGGTGGTCGAAGATGAATCGCACGCCGAAAAGCCTGTAGAAAAGCCCAATCAGAAAAATAGTGTCGGGCGGATTGCACGCCTGGAGGACGCGAAATCGGGTTCGCGCGTATACCCTCAGTGAAAGGAGAAATTGGGCGGCCAGCGCCCAGGAATACTCGAGGAGATAGCCGAGCGGTCCGGAAGCTTCCCAGAGCCAGTGCCGGTAGATTTCAATGCCTTCCAGGGTTTCGCGGCTCTTTTGGAACCCGGGACCTTTCGGGCAGATGATGGAAACCTGATATCCGGCGTCGCGCAAGGCGCGTGCTTCCTGCCACACCCTGCGGTCAATAGGGACGGGCAAGTTTTCGACAATGATGCAGACGGCGGGCCGTTCATTTGGCATGCCGGCACCACAATTCGAAATTTACCAAAGCCCAAAGTTGCTTTTGGCGGTCGCGGACGCCCTCAAAGTGTTCGCGAACAAATTTCTCGATGCTGCGGGAATTGAAATAACCACGTGTCGCGGCCTGGGGAGAAAGGAGCAAGTCCCCAACCAAGGAACGCAGAGGTTTCTTGAACCATTCACCCACCGGCACGCGGAATCCGACTTTACGCCGGAACAGCGCCTCGTCTGGCACATATGGCCGGAGCGCGTCCTTCAACAATGCCTTGGTTCGAAAGCCGCGCGTCAGGAGGCGAGTGGGAATTCGCGCCGCCATCTCCACCAGCCGGTGATCGAGGAAAGGTCCGCGTTCCTCAATAGACGCGGCCATGGTCATCTGGTCGCCACGCAAAAGCAGGTTATCCGGTAACCACACCTTCAGGTCGGCGTAGAGCATCCGCTTGAGGGGAGAGCGGTCGCGGACCTTTTCGAGGTAGCTTTCAAAGACTCGGGCAGGATGTGAAGGGTCGACTTGCGCCAGAAATTCCGGGGCGAAAAGGTTCTCGCGTTCTTGGCGCGAAAAGGAGGCAAACCAGGTCACAGAACGCTCCGCCTCGTCGCGAATCGAGAGCGCCTCGATCGCGGTTTTTAACCGGCGTTGCCGATACGGCAGCCAGTGAATAAGGGCGCGGGTGAGTTGCTGCGGCAACGCCGAGACCAGGCCGGCCAGCCTGTCGGCAGCATATTTGGGGTAACCGGCAAACAACTCGTCGCCGCCTTCACCGGCCAGCACAACCTTAACGCTTTTTGCGGCCAATCGCGAAATCAAATAGAGCGCCACGTCAGAGGGTTCGGCGATGGGTTCGTCCCGGAACGCCACCAAGCGGGGCAGTTCATCACTCAAGTGTTCCGACGTTACGACGAGTTCATGATGTTCTGTGGCGTAGCGGCGGGCCACAGCGCGCGCATAGGGCAACTCGCTGTATTCTGGTTCGTCAAACCCCACCGAATAGGTGCGCAACGGGCGCGCGCCGAGCTCTGCCATGAAGGCCACGACGGCGCTGGAATCTGTTCCCCCGCTCAGGAATACTCCCAGAGGGACGTCGGCGATCAGACGCAATCGCACTGACTCACGCAATTGCTCAACAATCTCTGCGGCAATTTCCTTGGGGGACTTCGCGGTTTCTTCTTCGGGAGGGATGTCCCAATAGGCGTGGGTGTGCACACCCAGAGGGTCCGCGACGAGGAAATGGCCGGGCAGGAGTTTTTCCACGCCTCGGTAAAAGGTCCGCGGGGCAGGGATGTAACGAAATCCAAAAAAGTCGTAGATCGATTGCGGGTCGACTTCGGGTGGCCGCGGCAGAAGTTCGCGCAGTGTACGCAACTCCGAAGCAAACGCCAGGCGGCCCGCGTCTGCCCGGAAAAAGAGAGGTTTAACTCCCAGGCGATCGCGGGCAAGCAACAGCCGCCTCTTGCGGCTATCCCAAATGGCGAAGGCGAACATGCCACGCAAGTGGTCAAGACAACTGAGGTCATACTCCTCGTAAAGATGCAGAATGGTTTCGGTGTCGCTGTTGGTCCGGAACTGATGCCCCCGCGCCAGGAGATCCGGGCGCAGATCGCGGTAGTTATAGATTTCACCGTTGAAGGTAATCCAGACGGACTCGTCCTCATTGGCGATGGGCTGATGGCCGCCCGGCAAATCAATAATGCTCAGGCGGCGGTTCCCCAGACCCAGTGCGCCGTCCAGGTGAAAGCCCTCGTCGTCAGGGCCACGATGCGCCATCGCATCCGTGGCGCACTTCAGCGCAGCGGGATCAGCAGGCTCGCCCGTACCGAAATTGAAAACTCCACAGATTCCGCACATATGAAGAGCAGTGGTTAGTGGCTAGTGGTTAGTGGCTAGCCGGGTTTCGATCTTTCGACGCAAGGAGTCCACCATTTTTTGCAACTCTGCAATCATGGGAAGGCATTGGTGGGCATCGGACTCTTTGCCGTATCCCAACTCGCGTGAAAGGGCCAATTGCGTGTCCAATTCTGCAAGCGAACCTTCCGCGTGAGACAGAAACTGAACAAACTCTTTTCTTCCTTGCCTTGCTTGTCCCTCCGCAATATTGGACGGGACTGATACAGCGGCCCGCCGCATCTGGGAAATCAAGCCGAACCTTTCATCGTCGGGGAAGGAACGCGTCAGAGAGTAGACCTGCTTCGCCAGCGCCATGCTCTTCTGCCATACGAGAAGATCCCGATAGCTGTTGATCCAATCTTCAGGCGCCATTCGCTCCTCCAGCAAACACAGACTGCTTCTAGCCACTAGCCACTAACCACTGTTCTCTCAAATCCGTTTCCCCCTGCGGGGTAAAGCAAGTGGAACAGCGTCATCGCCATGTAGCGCGGATAGGAGCGATGATCGGACAGGAAGCCGTAATCACGATACGAGTAATTGAACCCGCCGTCGGGTCTCTGGTGGGAGAGAACCCGGTCGTAGCAGGCAGCGGACAATTCCGGGCGGACGCCCAGCCCTAACCGCATGGCTTCGTGGAAAGCCGCTCCCATCGCTGCCGTCCAATAGTCGACCTCCGGTCCTCCCCCCCGAGCGCGACGGCAATTCTTGGCGCACGCACCCATGGGCTGTACGCCCGTCGCGAGAAAGCCGGCAAGTTTGGGAAGCACCGATTCTGCCCAACGGCCGGGCTTCAGCGAGTTACACCACGCAAGGTGCAGGAACTGAAACACATTATATTGGAAGCATAAATAGTGCTGCCGGGCTGCCTCGTATTGATTGCCAATAATGTACGGAAGTTCCCCCGAGGGAAGCTGGGCGATGGCTACGAATTCCAGCAGTTCCTCCAGATGCTGGAGAAAGCGCGGCTCCTGGGTTGCCTTCCACAGGCGAAGAAAATACCATGCAGCAAAGACGGAGTTGTTCGTCACCTTGCCGCGCGGCTGGTCAAAGTAATTGATAGCCTTGCCCGCCGCGTGGTCCTGAAATCCAATGCGATTCACGATGAAGTCGTAGGCGCGCACAGCGCCCTCACGGAGATCCTTCCGGGACTCGCGTTGAAACGTCGCGAGCAGGCAAGCGCCGCCCCAAATCCCCTCGAGGGTGGCAATCAGGTGCTTGCGTTCAGGCAGCGGGTACTTCCAGTAGCCCTCGTCAGTTTCGAGCGCCAGGGTGGCCTCGCTACTCCGAATGGCAATGTCCCGATAGCGGGGGTCGCCCGTCAGATCATAAAGTTGCCAGTTGCCAAGCACCCAGTATCCCTGGGTTTGTATAAACACGTAATCGTCTTGCCAAGCGATGAAATCCAGCGAACTCTTGATAAATCGCCACGCGCGCAGGTTGAACCGCACCCCGGGGTCGGGCCCGTGAAGGATTCCATCGCTGTAGTGAGTTTGATGCAGGTAGAACTGTAGGCGCTCAGCGGATTTGACAAGGTCCTCGCGTGTGGACATTCAAGATACCGAGTGTAATCGAAAACCGCAGTCAGGTGAAAGACTTTCGCGGGAGAAGAACACGAGCAGGCTGATGAAAAAGCCTTGGAGCGCTGCCGTAGCGCTGGCTTCCAGCCGGCAACTGGAGTTTCTCCATTCTCAAAGCGCACCATCGAGAATCTCTGCCGTCGCCCCCTTGGGGGAGAGGGTGGGGACTTCACCCTCGATCGTCCCTCCATCTGCACCGTTTACGTCGTCTCAAATGTAGAAACTCCAGGCGCCGGCTTCCGGCAAGATGCCGGCGCTAGAAAGGGCGTCGCGGCGACCTTTTCATCAGCCCGCTAAACGCGGGCCACTCGCGAGTAAACCTCCAGGATTCTTTTTGCCGTTGCCTCGAGGGTGCAGGAAGCCAGCCGCGCGCGGCCCCGGCTGCGTTCTCCGCGGCGGCAGACTTCCAGAATTTTTTCCGCGATGGCATCAACCTCGCGAGGCACGATGTAGTTTCCGTCGCTCTCGTGAATCACGTCCACGGCGTCTCCCACATTCACCGTGATGACGGGAAGGTTGGTGGCCATGGCCTCCTTGGTAACATAAGGGCCTCCCTCCAACATTGATGCTATGACGACCACGTCGGCCGCGTTCATGTACAACGGTATTTCGGAGTGAGGTCTCTTGCGCACCAGCAGGATTTCAAGTTCAGGAAGTTGTTCTTTCGCTTTGGCGACGGCGGCTTCCACCAAATCATAGCGCTTCCGTTGCTCTTCCGGGTTGTACGCAAACAAGACGTACTTCTTGCCTGGATCCAATCCGGTAAGACGGCACGCTTCGGCGCGGTCCATGGGGTGGAAGAATTCCAAATCGATACCACAAGGGATGATCTCCGCCGAATCCAATCTCAGCACCCGCCGCATATCCCTGCTGAGGACGGTGACCTCGGAGACGAGGCGGGCCAGAACAAAACTCGTAATCTGGAAGAACCGCCCCATGGGCGTGATACTGCCATCCCTACGGGGGCGGCCCAGGACGTCGTCCCCGAGAAAGGTCATTACAATTGGCACGCGGAGTTGGAAGCGCGCCACCCATCCCGCCAGGCCAAAGTGTGCGTGGATCAAATCATATCGCTTCGCCCGCAATCGCTTGCGAACCTGCCAGATGCCTCGCAGGTAATTCCACCTGGATTCGCGCCCATGGACGAAGAAAACATCATAATCAACGCCCAATGGGCGGAGAGAATCCATTTGCTCTTTCACAAAGATGCCGTAGCTTGGATCGGCTTCGGTCGGCCACATGTTCGTGACAGCCAGGACGCGATAGCCCATACCTATTGTTCCTCCCAGGCAATAACAACTTCTTTCCTGATTACTCGAATCCGGCTTGCGATCCATTGGTGCGTGGCCAAAGCGAGGCTATTTGAGTTACAGGAAGAGCGTGCAGCACCGCCAGCACGCAGAGATACATCAGGCTCCCCACCCCACAAATAATGCACAAGTAGATAAAGTCTTGCGAGGTCGTGAGCGGCAATGTCATCCAGGCTCGCAGCCCCCAAACCGTCAGTACCGCCGCCAGGGCCGCGGCGATATCCTTCACGGCAAAGCGGCCAAGCGCCGGATCCAGCGATGCGCCCAGGCCTCCCAGGTTCCGACGGATGGCCATGCCACACGCTATCGTGGCGCCCGTGAGGAACCCCAGTGGGATTCCCTTCGCGCCCAGATGCAGCACGCCGACATAGAAGAGGTCGAACACCAGGACCAGGCTGTAATGAAGAAGTGAGAGCCGGAAGTACGAGCCCGGATCCCGCCGCGCGAAGAGGTAGGTGTTGAGAAGGCGGAGGAAAGCGAAAGAAAACAAGCTGAAGCTGTAATAGTAGAAGATCANNGATTGAGCATCAGGCAGAAAACCGCTATGGGCGAGAGAAGCAGGAGGCTCAGCTCCATTGTATCGCGAAGGGTCCGGCGTACTTCCTCGTGGTTCTTTGCGGACACGGCGCGCGAAAGGGCTGGCAGAGCGGCAGTTCCGACGCTCCCTCCCAGCAGTTCGGCGA
>PLWR01000700.1 GCA_003165615.1 Acidobacteriota bacterium
GCCAATTCCGCCACTTTCGCATGGCACACATTATAACGCACAGGATTTGATTTGGATTGCACGATCAGGGTACATGCTTCGCCCCTCGACCCGCCGCGAAGAATGCCCTTACCCGGATCGTCATCTGCTGCTAAATTAGCATCCTCATGCGATTCTCTTTCCGAGCTCTCTTGGGTTTTTTCGCGACCTTCGCGGCCCTGATTCTCCTGCATCTGCCATTGTTACGCCTGCCCTATTTCTGGGACGAGGNNGGCGGGGTACTACATTCCGGCGGCGCTGGACTTCTATCGCTCATGGTTGCTGATTCCGAAAACCACGCTGCCGGAGGGGCACCCACCGCTGGTCATGATCTATCTCGGCCTCGCCTGGCGCCTTTTCGGGTATTCGCCCTGGGCAGCGCGCGCCGCCATGACGCTCATCGCGACGGCAACGGTGGCGTCGATCTATGCATTGGCGCGCCGCATTGCCAACCATGAAATTGCCGCGTGGAGTGCCCTGCTTCTGGCGCTTTCGCCGCTCTTCTTTGCGCAAAGCACCCTCGCTCACCTGGACCTTGCCGCCGCGCTCTTCACCACGCTGGCGGTTCTGTTTCTGCTTGGCGATCAGTTCTGGCTCTTTGCGCTGGCGGCATCGCTGGCAGTTCTCAGCAAGGAAACCGCCCTGGTTCTGCTGCCCGTGGTGTGGATCTATGCGTGGCGGAGGAGGCGTGGGCTCACGGCAGAAGGGCGGGCTCCCATTCCACCGTGGGCTCCCCTCATAGCGCCGCTCATGCCGCTGGCGGCTTGGGCGCTTTACTACCACCACCTGACGGGCTATTGGACGGGCAACCACGGCTACTTGAGCTACAACTTATATTCCACGCTTTCACCGGTGCGGGTTTTCTGGAGCCTGCTGCGGCGCTCTTATGAGCTATTTCTTGGTGGATTCAATTGGCTGCTCACCGCATGTGCCCCGGTGGGAATTTGGTGGGGGCGGAAGCATTCCAAGCTGGACGCCACACGGCTGGCGGCAGGACCTCCGTGGCGGGCCTTCATTTTTCTGACGGCTGGCCTGGTGAGCGTCTATCTGCTCCTGCTCAGCCTAGTGGGCGGCGCTATTCTGCCGCGGTATCTCCTGCCGGTGTTGCCGTTGTTTTACCTCGCGACGGTCGCCCTGGTGACGCGCCTGCCACACTTCCCGGCCCGGCTCATTTTGGGGGCAACGGCAGCCTGCTTTGTAGGGGCGTGGTTCATCAACCCACCCTACCCGTTCCCATTTGAGGATAACCTCGCATACGCGGACTTCATCCGGCTGCACGAGCAGGCAGCGCATTACCTGGAGACCCAGCCTGGCCAGCCAAGGATTCTGACCGCGTGGCCAGCTACCGATGAGCTGGCGCGGCCATTTCTCGGTTATGTGAGCAACCCCCTGCGCGTCGTTCCGGTGCAAGGATTCGCGCCCCAAGAGTTCGCGGGCATGCCGCCGGAATCTTTTGACCTGGTTTATCTCTATTCGCGCCGGTGGGAGCCACCCGGCAACTGGGTGGCCCGTTTTCCCGCCTGGTTGCGAATGCAAGGCAGGTACTTCGATTATCAGCCGCAGGTCGCAGCGCAGGCCGTGGTGGCCCACTACCACTTGCGATTGGTGACAGAGATGGAACGCCGCGGCCAGTGGGTGAAAATTTACTCGCACTAAGGTATCTTCAATAGGAACTTTCTGCTTTGCCCGAATGGCCCCGATTGTCGAGGCCATGATGGATACCGGTCGGATTGCGATTTCGGATGTGCAGATCCGGAGGATTCAGAAAAGCAAGGCTGCCTCAAGTGTTTAGACAGATCCTCTTCACATCTGATGTTCCATACCAAAATAAAACTTTACGCCAAAACAGGCTTGCGGCATGTGTCATTGTGGATAAAGGGCAAATGCCCACCAAAGACCGCGTTAGGCCACATTTCCACGGTGGGACATAATGTCGTCTCTAGCCTCGATTGCCCCTTGCATTCACTCGCGGGCGGGCGTACGTTACTGGTCGGCCGGAAAATGAAAACCGAAATTCCGACTTGAGAATTTGCGCTCTCCTCACCTTGTAAGGAAAACAGAAAGTCCCTGGCTGTACGAATCAGAAATGCGAACCCCCACCGACTCCGGAGAAACCTATGAGCAACCCTGAAAAATTGCATAGTCAACCGAACGCGCCCGAAACCGAAAACAACCCATTGCAGACCAGTCGTCGAACCTTCATCCAAACTCTCGGCGCCACCATGGGCAGCGCGATGGTTGTGCCCGCTCTTGGCAACACGGGCCCTGAAATCGGCTATCCGCAAATCGCCCAACTTCAGGACGCGCACAAGAAGAAGGGCATGATTCTTCCCGACAAGACTTACCGCACCATGGAATTGTCGCTCCACCTTCCTCCTGAAGGGCAATTTGAAATCGATGTGCCCGGCACGATGGCCCGGGCGCGCGACGCAGGCACAGAGACGGTGCTGATTTATGCCCAGGACCACTGGGGCTACGCGCTTTTCACCAGTGACGTGGGCGTGCGCCATCCCCATCTAAAGGGTGACTTCTTCGGATCGGAGGTCGCCGCGGCCCGCAAGCTCGGCATGTCCGTGATAGGCTACTACAGCCTGCAATTCAACACGCAGATTGTATTGAAGCACCCGGATTGGGGTTGGGTAAACGAAAAGGGCGAGCCCGAGCGCTGGCGTTGGAACGTCACCTGTCTCGACACGCCCTATCGTCAGTATGTGCTCGGCATGATTGACGAGCTCTTCGCGCGTTACGAGCTGGACGAGCTGTTTCTCGACATCTTCGGAATCCAATTTGTCGGCTACCACGGCAGCGGACGGAATCCATTTTGTTTTTGCAAATACACCGAAGCGGCGTGGGACAAGGATCACCCGGGCGATCCCTACCGCGAGGGATTTGCCACCCGCGAGGGATGGGAGAAACGGTATCGCTGGCTCCAGAAGCGCTCCATGATCGACATGCTGGATGAAATTATGGCGGCCATGCACAAACATAAGCCCAAGGCCCTGATTGGCCTGAATGGTGGGCCGGAGGCATTCCCCGACGAAATCCAGCAGCGGGTGAGTTTCCTCTACGCCGAGCCCATCCCTTCCGCCACCGGAATCGCGCTGGGCACAATTCTGCTGAGAGGCTGGGGACGACCGGATTACCAGGCCGGCGTGTGGAACTGGTACGACTACGTGGATACGTATCGAAGCGCCGTAACCCGTGTTGAGGCCGACGCCCTTCTGGTGCAGAATGCGCGCACCTTCTACATCGGCGAAGCCCCCATGGTCAGCGGCATGAACGGCGGCAAGGGCTACTCTGACCGATGGTTTAACATTGCCAGGGATGCCTGGCAGGACGTGCGCAACATCGATTGCCTGCTGGAGGGCGCCGAGCCCGTGCTCAGTTCCGCCGTGCTCTATAGCCAGGGCACACAAGATGAGCTGGCAGCGCAGAAACGCCCCACCGATTTTCGCGAGTCCGTGCTGGGTTCGCTGGAATTGCTTACCTTTGCGGGCCGGCCGGTGGAGAGCATTCCCGAATTCCGCCTGAATGCGGCCCTGCTGAAGCAATTCGACACGCTGGTGCTTCCCGAGGTCGAGGTGCTCTCCGACGCCCACGCGCAGTTGATCCGCGATTGGGTGGCGGATGGCGGCACCCTTCTGGCTACGGGGAAGTGCGGCTTGCGCGACGAAAAGCACCGGGAGCGATCCAATTTCGCGCTGGCCGATGTGCTGGGTGTCGACTACGTGGGCGAGGAACGAAAGTACGCCTTCGACGCGGAGGGAAATGTCCAGGGCGTCCCCCCCGGAAGATTCATCTCCACCTACATTGAGTCTTCCGGCCATCCGCTGGCCCGGTTGTTTGATCGCGAGACCGTTGGATTACCAGGCCCATTCGTAACTGTAAACAGACGCAACGCCGAAGAGATCATGCGCTATCGCCTTCCTTACATGGTCGAAGACCGGCCCCACTTTCACTGGTACAACTGGTTCGCGCCGCCGCCGGGAAGCGAGTTGGGCGGCAGCGCGGTGACGATCAACAAAATTGGCCGGGGGCAGGCTGTTTATATGGGTGTCCCTATTTTCCGGGCGGAGATGGATAAGGTGGCTTACGATACACCCACCCGGAAGGGGCGGCCCGCGTGGATTCGCGAGTGGATTCCCGCCCTCATTCGCCAGTTGGTCCCCTATCCCATTGCGGAAGTCCGGCCCGAACCTTTTTCCGAATACGTCTACGGCACCTGCTTCTGGGACAAGAGCCATCGCTACATCCTGGTTCAAGTGCTCAATACGATTCAGTTGGTGACTGAATCGGAACTGCGTAAGGCGCCACCGGTGCGCATCAGCGTGGACGCGCGACGACTGGCGCTGGCAGGAGCGCGGATTGTCTGGCCCAAGGAACAAGCCCTGACGGTGGAGCACAAGCAGGGCCGCGACCAGGTAATGTTAGCGGATTGCGGAACCTACACGGCCCTGTACCTTAAGTTGGCGTGAGGAATGGTTGGAAGGATCGCCGCGCTCGTCTCAATGGGGCAAGAGGCGGACATCTCCAAATACTTCCTCCCTCGCCCCTTTGGGAGTCTGTGTGACAACTCGGCGAGCGGCTGTAGAGGCCGCCTTCAGGCGGGCACAAGTCTCGGCGAGCGGCTGTAGAGGCCGCCTTCAGGCGGGCACAAGTCTCGGCGAGCGGCTGTAGAGGCCGCCTTCAGGCGGGCACAAGTCGTTGATGGCACGATGCCGGGCTGAAGCCCGCCTCTACAAAAACATCGCAACCCCGAGTTGCCACACAGGCTCCTTTGGGGGAGAGGGGGGACCGCAAGGCGGGGGGTGAGGGGGTTGCATCGGTGAACGGTCGTCACGACTGAACCGCAAGAGTAGGGCACAGGCGCGAGAGGTCGCATTGCGACGGGTTGGGTCGCATACATAAAAGGCAATGTATGCGCCACCCGCGGCAGTCATGGGGCGGTATCGCCTACAGGTGCCGCATATCCTGAAGGTACAGGTGGAAGTGATGCCCAATCTAGCCCCAAAGGGGCGATCCAATCTAGCCCAGGGCAACGCCCTGGGAACCGTGGAGGAGTTGGTAGCTGGTAGCGCGTCTATAACGGCATCGGCGTTGTCAAGC
>PLWR01000595.1:0-141 GCA_003165615.1 Acidobacteriota bacterium
ACAGTGAACAGTGGACTGTGAATAGCACACAATGCGCACAAGGCGGAGCCCTTCTATCCGCTGGTCACTGTCCGCTACCCACTGTACTTATCATCGGCTACGGCAATCCGTTGCGGAGTGATGACGCGTTTGGCTGGCACG
>PLWR01000595.1:171-4899 GCA_003165615.1 Acidobacteriota bacterium
GCGCGGTGTTTATCGACGCCGACGCCGAGGGCGAGCCGGGTGAGATCCATCACCGCACCGTCCGCCCAAAAGTCCCCGTTTCCTCATCGTTTACCCACACCTGCATGCCATCCGGGCTGCTTGCCAGCGCCAAACAGTTGTACGGTTGCCGCCCGCAAGCCATCGTCATTACTGTCACCGCCCAGTCTTTCGAATTCGGAGATACCCTCTCCCCGGTCGTCTCCGCCGCCCTTGCCAAGGTGGTGGCGCAGGTCTGCCAGTGGGTGGGGATTGCGCCCGCCAAAGATGCTTGTCGTGGTGCGCAGAGGCGCATCGGCTCGACTAAGAAGTGCCTTTCCTCTGCGTCTCAGCGCCTCTGCGGTAAAGCTTGAATCGAGTGATTTGACCCAAAGGCAGGAGGCAAATTCTTCTCTGGCGCAAGTTTTGGCCGATTAGTTGGAAAATCCTAGGCTGCCTGGGGGCCAACCAATCTGCTGAGAAATTCAACGGGGTCCGGCAGAGCGCATTAAAGTCCATAAATTACTACTATCCGTGTAGAGTTATTCAACAATTAATCGCACTTTTATCTGGTCCTGCACACTCGCACTGATGGCAAATCCCAATATCCTGACAATTTGTTCATCTTCTGACAAAATGACCGGGTGATTACACCCATCAGTCCCCTTGGCCCGCGCCTTGCTTGCAGGTTTCCTCTGGATTTGCCTCGTCGGGGGTGTAGACTTGTGACGATTTTGGCCACGCCCGCGTACCTTCTGTCAGTCCTCACACCCCTCACTATCCCACTCATCAAGAGTTCCGAGAGCTGTTGTCTAGCTTCACCCTGAATCAGGGGAGGGAATCGGCATGGCGGTAAAGAGTCTGATCAAGTATGAGATTGAACGCGACCCGGCATTTGCCAAGTGGGTGACCGGCGTCATGGGCGGTGAACGCATCCGCAATTGCATTCAATGCGGATTGTGCAGCGCCAGTTGCCCGCTCTCGCCTTACATGGACCTCACTCCCCGGCGCTTGATTCACATGGCGCGCGAAGGATTCAAACGGGACGTCCTGGAGAGCTTCACCATTTGGCTCTGCACCAGTTGTTATTCCTGCACGGTGGAATGCCCGCGGCGCATCCGCGTGACCGACGTCATGTATGCGCTGAAAAGGCGGGCCATTGAAGATGGTGTCTATCCCCGGCGTTTCCCTATTCCCGTTCTGGCCAGCGAGTTCGGAAATATGATCCGGAGGAATGGCCGGGTGACGGAGTCCTGGTTGGTCACGCGAGTCTTCTTAAAGACCGCGATACTCAGGTTGCTGGGGATGACCAAGTTGGGGACCAAACTCCTCCTCACCGGGCGCATGGGAATCATCCCGGAGAGGATTCGCGGTCGCAAGCAACTTCAGATCATGCTGGATGCTGTTGAGGCGGACAAGAAGAAGGAGGTGGCGGCATGAAGCGATACCTCTACTACCCCGGTTGCTCGTTGCGAGGGACAGGCAGAGCGTATGAAGAATCGCTGCTGGCGGTCTTCAAGGCGCTGGATATTGAGCTGGAAGAGCTTGAGGATTGGAATTGCTGCGGGGCCACGGCGTACATGGCCATTGATGAGGTGAGCTCCTTTGCCCTGGCGGGGCGGAACCTGGCCATAGCGGAGAAGAAAAATCTCGACCTCCTGGCGCCGTGCAGTGCCTGTTTTCTGGTTCTCAACAAAACCCAACGTTATATAAAGGAATACCCCAAGGTCGCCGAAACGCTTGAACATGGCTTCAAGGCCGCTGGCCTGACGTACAAGGGCACCACCAAGGTCCGGCATCCTCTTGACGTTCTCATCAACGATGTCGGCATGGAGCAGATCAAAGCGCGCATCAAGACGCCGCTCACCGGTCTCAAGGTGGCGCCGTATTATGGCTGTCAGATCGTTCGCCCATACGCCACTTTCGACCTGATGTATTACCCGGTCACCATGGACAAACTCCTGAGGGCGGTGGGCGCGGAGGTGGTGGACTATCCCCTGAAGACGCGCTGCTGTGGGGGAAGCCAGAAGGGAACTCTGCCGGAAGTCGGCCTTTCGCTCATTCATATTCTCTTAAAGGAAGCGCGCCGCCGCGATGCGCACATCGTCTCCACCATCTGCCCGCTCTGCCAATTCAATTTGGATGCCTTTCAGGGCGAAGCCAGCAAGAAGTACGGTGAGATTTCCATGCCGGTCGTGTATTTCACCCAACTGCTGGGGTTGGCATTTGGCTTCTCCGCCAAGGAACTCGGGCTGGAACGCAACATCGTGGCCGCCAAACACACGCTGGCGAAATTCGTGCCGGCAGCGGCGTAGCGGTGGAAAGACAGGCTGTATGTGGTCAGTGGTCCGTAGTCAGTTGCAAGGTCTCAGTTTTCGGAGAATATCAAGGCGTGAGGGTTTTGGTTTCTTCCTGAAGATTGAGGCGCGATAACTGACCACTGGCCGCTGACAACGGACCATGGACAAGGGACCACGGACGGTGAGGTGAAATAAATGAACGGCTCAAATGGCAATTTACGCATCGGCGCCTACATCTGCCATTGCGGCACGAACATTGCGGCTACGGTGGATGTGAAGGCGGTGGCAGAGTATGCCGCGACCCTGCCGGGGGTCGTCGTATCGCGTGAGTACAAGTACATGTGCTCTGACCCCGGGCAGGAACTGATCCGGCAGGACATTGAAGAGCTCAAGCTGAATCGTGTGGTGGTTGCATCCTGCTCGCCGTTGCTGCACGAGGAGACTTTCCGTGGCGCGGTGGCGAAGGGCGGCCTGAATCCCTTCTGCTTCCAGATGGTGAACATTCGCGAGCACGATTCCTGGGTGCATCAGGACCACCAGAAGGCCACGGCAAAGGCCATGGCCCTGATGCGCGCGGCAATCCGGCGCGTGGCGTTGCACAAACCTCTGGTGAGGAAGCGGGTGCCCATCAACCCTGGCGTGCTGATCGTGGGTGGCGGCATTGCGGGAATCCATGCGGCATTGACTTTGGCCAACGCCGGCAAGCACGTTTACCTGGTCGAGCGCGAACCCACCATCGGTGGGAACATGGCGAAATTTGACAAGACCTTCCCCACGCTCGACTGCGCCGCGTGCATCCTGACGCCCAAGATGACGGCGGTGAAGAAGCACCCCAATATCACCCTCTGGACGCTCTCGGAAGTGACCCAGGTGCAAGGGTACGTGGGGAACTTTGAAGTTTCCGTCACCCGCCACCCTCGCTACATCATTGAGGACCTTTGCGTGGGCTGCCTGGAATGCATCGAGGGGTGCATCTACAAGCAGGCGAAAGTATCCGATGAGTTCAACCTGGGTTTGGGCAAACGCAAGCCGATTTATATTTCCTTCCCGCAGGCGGTGCCGCAAATCCCTGTCATCGACCCCGAAACCTGTATCGACTTCAAGACGGGCCGCTGCAAGAAGACTTGCATTGAGGCCTGCGGCGACCGCCACGCGGTGGACCTGAAGCAGCAGCCCAAACTGGAAACGATCAAGGTAGGGGCTATTATCCTGGCGACCGGATACCAGCCTTTTGACGCCCGCAAGGTTCCTGATTACGGATATGGCGTGTACCCCAATGTGTACACGGCTCCCGAGGTGGAACGGTTAATCAACGCCTCGGGCCCCACGGGTGGGGAGGTGATTCTGCGCGACGGCCGCAAGCCGAAGGCCATCGGAATCATCCACTGCGTGGGCTCCCGGGACGAGAACACCAACAAGTGGTGCTCCCGCGTCTGCTGCATGTACAGCTTGAAGTTGGCGCACCTGCTGAAAGAGCGCACGGGAGCGGAGGTTTATCAATTTTATATTGATATGCGGGCGCCGGGCAAAGCGTACGAGGAGTTCTACCACCAGCTCCTGGCGGAAGGCGTTCACATGATCCGCGGACGGGTTGCCGAAGTCACCGACTGGGCCATGACCAAGGAGGAGGAAGGCAAGCTGGTGATGCGCGCCGAGGATACGCTTATTTCGTTTGTGCGGCGCGTCCCGGTGGATATGGTGGTGCTTTCAGTGGGGCTTGTTCCCCAGGCAGATGCCAAGGACGTGCGGCGTCTCTTCAACATCAGTTGTTCCACGGAAGGTTGGTTCCTGGAGCGGCATCCGAAGCTCGCTCCCGTAAATACCTTCACGGACGGCATTTTTATTGCCGGCGCCTGTCAGGCTCCCAAGGATATTCCCGATTCGGTGGGGCAGGCAGGCTCCGCTGCTGCTGAGGCGATGGTCCTGATCGACACGGGTTATGTCGAAATGGACCCCAACACGGCATACATCGTGGAAGAGGAGTGCTCCGGTTGCAAGACGTGCGTTCCGCTCTGCCCGTACTCGGCCATATCGTTCCTGGCGGAAAAGAAGGTGGCGCAAATCAACGAGGTTCTGTGCAAGGGCTGCGGAACCTGCGTGGCAGCGTGCCCGTCAGGCACCATCAAGCAGAACCTCTTTGAGGACGAGGAGATTTTCGAAGAGATCCAGGGGGTGCTGGCCGATGCCTGAGAAAAGCCACGGATCAACACGGATAAACACAGGTCAAGAGAGAGCCCAAAAAGGGGCGCAAAAATCAGGGAAGAAAGCGGAATCGCTGGTGGCCATTCAGAGCACTTTTGAACCCAAGATCGTGGCGTTTTTCTGTAATTGGTGCACGTACCTGGCGGCGGACCTGGCGGGAACCTCGCGCGTCAAGTACGCGCCCAACATCCGCGTCATTCGCACGATGTGCTCGGGCCGCGTGGACCCG
>PLWR01000429.1 GCA_003165615.1 Acidobacteriota bacterium
GCCCAGGCGACGGGCTGTTCGCCCATCTCGAGCGCCGCCAAACGCGGAACCACGGAAATTGATCCGCAAAAACCCCACACGATTGCCAAATCGCTCGCCATCGGCAACCCGGCTGACGGCATTTATGCGGTCAGGACGATCCTGGGAAGCGGCGGCGCGGGCGAGGACGTGAGCGACGACGAAATTGTGGAAGGCATCCGCCTGCTGGGGGAAACGGAAGGTATCTTTACCGAAACAGCCGGCGGCGTGACCGTCGCCGTGGCGCGCAAGCTGGTTCGCCAGGGGCTCCTGAATCCGGATGAATCCACCGTTCTGGCCATCACCGGCAATGGGCTGAAAACCATCGCCGCGCTTCAAGGGCGGATTCCGGAGAGCGCTTTGATCCGGCCCAAGCTTAATGATTTTGAGGAACAGTTTCTCAGCGAAGCGGCCGCCGTTTAGCAGTCGGCTTTCAGTTGTCCGGAAGGGCGGGGCTTCACAGGTTGCGGAAAATCGAGTAGGCTTTTCGCGCCCTGTAAGGGCATGGACAGAGCCGACGGGCTTTCCGCGGCCTTTGGAGCCCCGCCCTTCCGGACCTTATGGTGAGAATTTCAAGTTACCTGAGGGCTCATCACATTATTGAAGGAGACGACTTTGGACAAGAAACCCGGATTTGACACCTTGGCATTGCACGGCGGTCAGAAACCCGACCCCACCACCGGCGCGCGCGCCGTCCCCATCTATCAAACCTCGTCGTTTGTTTTCAAGGACACCACGCACGCTGCCAATCTGTTTGCGCTGAAGGAATTCGGAAATATCTATACGCGCATTATGAATCCCACCTGGGATGTGCTGGAGCAGCGCGTTGCCGCACTCGAGAGTGGAGTGGCGGCTCTGGTCGCCGCCTCCGGCCAGGCGGCGGAGACCCTGGCCATTCTGAATATCGCCAAGGCCGGCGACCAAATCGTTTCGTCCGCCAGCCTCTATGGCGGCACCTATAACCTCTTCCATTACACCCTGCCCAAAATGGGGATTGAGACCGCCTTCGTCGATCCGGGCAACCCCGATAATTTCAAGCGCGCCATCACCCCCAAAACGCGCCTGGTTTACGCCGAGACGCTGGGCAATCCCAAGAATGACATGCTCGACATCGAGGGCGTGGCCAAAATCGCGCACGATGCCGGTGTGCCCCTGATCATTGACAACACCGTGGCCACGCCTTACCTGTGCCGTCCGTTTGAGTGGGGCGCGGACATCGTCGTCCATTCCATGACGAAATTCCTGGGCGGCCATGGAAATTCCATCGGCGGAATCATCGTCGATTCGGGAAAATTCAATTGGGCAAACGGGAAATTTCCCGAGCTCGTTGAGCCTGACCCGAGTTATCACAACCTCAAGTTTGTGGAATCGTTTGGGCCGCTTGCCTACATCATCAAGGTGCGCGTCCAACTTCTCCGCGACATCGGTCCGGCTTTGAGTCCGTTCAACGCCTTCCTGATTCTGCAAGGTGTTGAAACCCTCTCCTTGCGGGTTCAACGGCACTGCGACAACGCCTTGAAGGTGGCCCAATTCCTGGAATCGCACTCGGTGGTAAATTGGGTGAATTATCCTGGCCTCGCCAGTCACCCCACGCACGCGCTGGCTAAGAAGTATATGCAGCACGGGTTCGGGGCAATTCTCGGTTTTGGCATCAAAGGCGGGTTGCAGGCGGGAATCAAGTTCATCAACACTCTTGGCTTGCTCTCGCACCTGGCCAATCTCGGAGACGCCAAAACACTCGTGATTCACCCGGCCAGCACGACGCATCAGCAATTGACGGCGGAGGAGCAAAAGGGCACCGGCGTGACCGAAGACTTTATTCGTCTGTCCGTCGGCATAGAGACCGTCGAGGACATCATTGCCGACATCGACCAGGCGCTGGCGGCATCGCAAAGGTAGTGCTTGTCCGTTGTCAGTGGTCCGTGGTCCGTCGTTCTGCACAGCGCGGACAACGGGCCATGGACAATGGACAACTGACCACTGACAATGGATGACACGGATTCTGTAGGGATTGTCAAAACGCAGTACTTCACTTTCGCCACGCCGCCCGAGGAGAAGCTCCTCGAGTGCGGACGAAGTTTCGGGCCCATCACGCTCGCTTACGAAACTTATGGGGAATTGAGCCCGGCCAAAGACAACGCCATTCTGATTCTTCACGCCCTTTCCGGCGACGCCCACGCCGCCGGCTTCCATCATCCCCATGAACGCCACCCCGGCTGGTGGGATATCATGATCGGCCCGGGCAAAGCCTTCGACACTCGAAAATACTTTGTGATTTGCTCCAACGTCATCGGGGGCTGTAAAGGCTCGACGGGCCCCAGTTCGATCGACCCTCAGACGGGGCGGCCCTACGCCTTGAAATTCCCCATGGTGACCATTCATGACATGGTCAATGCCCAGCGAGCGCTCATTGATCATCTGGGAATAGACCAGTTGCTCTGCGCCGTGGGCGGCTCGATGGGCGGGATGCAAGTGCTCCAGTGGGTGGTCAGTTACCCGGAGCGCATCCGGCTGGCTATCCCTATCGCCACCACCAGCAAACTTTCATCGCAAGCGATCGCTTTCAACGAGGTGGGGCGACAGGCCATCCAGTCAGATCCCCACTGGAAGGAAGGCGAGTTTTACGGCCATGCCATCCCCCGGCGGGGCCTGGCCATCGCGCGGATGATTGGGCATATCACTTACCTTTCCGAAAAGTCCATGCACCAGAAGTTTGGCCGCAAGCTTCAGGACAAAGCTGAGTACGGGTATGACTTTCGCGCGGATTTCCAGGTGGAAAGCTA
>PLWR01000574.1 GCA_003165615.1 Acidobacteriota bacterium
AGGATCATCATGGCGAGGGCGGAAAGCGCGCCGCCCCGCCGTCCGTTGCCCCGGCCCCCGCCACCAAACCCTCCAAACAGTTCGGCATACCAGAGCATGCGACCAATCAGAGTGATGGCGCCGGCCAGAGTGGCGACGACGGTGCTGGTGAGAATGTCACGATTCTTCACGTGCCCAAGCTCGTGCGCAAGCACGCCCTCGATTTCCTCATCGTCGCAGATGTCCAGAATGCCGTGCGTCACCGCCACAGCAGCGTGATTGGGGTTGCGTCCTGTGGCAAAGGCATTGGGCGAGTCCGTGGGAATCATGTAAATCTTGGGAACGGGAATGTTGGCCTTGGCGGCCAGGCGCTCGACAATCTGGTAAATGCGCGGGCCGTCCTCGCGCGAAATCGGCTGGGCGCCGGAAGAGGCCAGCGCGATCTTGTCGGAGAAGAAATAGGTGCCCACATTCATGACCGCGGCGAGCACCAGGGCGAAGATCAGCCCGTTCTGGCCGCCCCACCACTCGCCGATGCCCAAGGCCAAACCCGTCATGGCCGCGAGTAAGATCGTTGTTTTGAAATTATTCCACATACTTTTACTTTCTCCCTGGAGCGGCGGCCATAGACCTGCGGTCAGCGCTCATAGAGCGCCGCTGCAAACCCTGTCGCTCTGTATGATTTAGATGCACTTCACAGGTTATTCGGCTGTAGGGGTCAAGCATAGTTGCGAATCAGACGGATATTCGGGATTGACGGGTATAGCATGTTGTAAAGACGCTCGTCTGCTGTCACCAAGTCCCACCCCGTCTTGATAGCCAGAGCCACGTAAAGGCCGTCGTAAGCGCTGTGACCGTTTCTCAAAGCCAAAGTTAGAGCCAGTTCCATCAAATCTTCTATGGGCCATAAGGGAACGTGGAATGCGTTGAACTCACGAAAGAGATCTTCCACGACCGCGGCGGAAAGGAGGGCGCGTCTCGCCCGCTTCCAGAGCATATTGGCAATTTCCGCAGGAAGTATGGCAGGAGCATGTATTTCCAAAGCGCCGCGCCCCCAGTTAGCAAATAAGAGCTTGGCTTTGTCGGTGTCGGCTTCCGGCACAAGCCGTTTGGCCACTACGCTGGCATCAACGATAAGGCTCGTCATTATCCCGATCCTCGCGTATGAGGGCGGTACTATCCGGTTGGTTAGGATACTTACGCCCTATCCTTTTCCAGAGCCTGTCGATTCTTTTCATCGCCCTAACCGCACCCGCCCGGCGGCGGGCCATCTCCTTTTTGTCGGACAGCATCGCGAGAAACTCCGCATTGAGGCTGCGGCCATGGCGCTTGGCATCTCGCCGCAGCACGGAATAGTCGGCTTCCGGTATGTTCCGCACCGTAATATTGGGCATGGTTCCTCCACCCTCACAATGATATCATAATGATATCACTACGCAACCCCGCTGGCCCCCGTCCGCAACCAGTTCATTTGCCCGACCCATTGAACAAGACCATACGCATCGAAAGGCTCCCGTGCTCAAACCCTTCGTAAGGATAGCTCACGGCGTCATGCTCGGTGGTGCTTCCCATGCAATAAAGGAGAGGAACGTAGTGCTCGAGCGTGGGATGCGCGAGCGCCGCCAGAGGCTTGCCCCAGGCCTCGGGCGCCGCCAGTGACGCGAGGTCGCGGGTTTCAATCGCCTTCCTCACCAGCGAGTCGAATTCGACGGTCCACGGGTAGGGCTCAGCGTTCTTGTCACCCTCCAAACGGCGCAAATTGTGTACGATGTTGCCGCTTCCCAGAATCAACACACCCCGGTCACGCAGATGGGCAAGCTCGCTGCCGAGTTCAAGGTGGCGCGCCAGGCTGCGGCCCTCGTCGAGGCTTACTTGAAACACGGGCACGTCAGCTTCGGGATAGAGATGCCGCAGGACGCTCCACGCCCCGTGATCGAATCCCCACGTCTCGTCCGGCCGGATTTCGAGTTCGCGGGCCACGCGTTCGGCTTCGGCGGGCGCGCCCGGCGCGGGGTACTCGACTTCATAGAGCGGTGCGGGAAAACCATAAAAGTCATGAATGGTGCGCGGTTTGGCGGCGGCCAGAACCTCCGAGCCACGCGTCACCCAATGCGCCGAAACTACGCACACCGCCTTTGGACGCGGCAGGCGCTGCGAGAGCCCCGCCAGCGTCTCCGTAAAGCGGTTCCGCTCAATGGCGTTCATCGGCGATCCGTGGCCAACGAAAAGGACGGGCATTCTCATAACGTGATTCCTTAACTCAAAAATTTTTCTTCCCTCGCCCCCTTGGGGGAGAGGGGGGACCGCAAGGCGGTGGGTGAGGGGGCCAGCACGAACATCAATACCCGGTTTCTTCTTGAGCCGACACGTCACCTTGATCTTTCCCGGCAAGGAGGAGCGCTCACAGAAGCTTCATAAACTCTTCTGCCGAGAGTTCCGCATCCCGGAGAATCTTTTTCAGAAGCCCACGGCCAACCACTTTATAGTTGGGAACAGTGATCAATGTCTTTCCGGGACAGGCGAGGCGCATGTGGCTCCCCCGCTGGCGAGTTTCCTGGTAGCCGACTTTGGCCAGCGCCTTGACAATTGCCTTGCCGGATAGAATGGATAATCGGGTCACGGTGATAGGGTGATGGTGTGCAGACTCAGTTCGCGCGGGTGGTACGTCGCTAGAATCTCGCGATTTCTTTTCTCTTCGACGATCAATTGGATGACTTCGCGGATGTTCCGCAGCGCCTCATCCACGGTCTTCCCCTGACTATAGCAACCTTCAAAAAGGGGGCACTCCACCACGTAGAATCCATCCTCGTCCTTTTCAATGAAGACGGGGACTTGCGTGTCGTGGTGTTTGGTCTTCTTAGACCCATTGGGCTTTCGCATGGTTTAATCCTAAAGCATCGGGTGGCAAGAATCAACGTGCAGGCAGGCCTCAATGGCCTCGTGGACATTCGCCATCAGCTCTTCCATGGTTTCGCCCTGCGTGGCACAGCCGGGAATCGCCGGCACTTCCGCCCAGTAGCCGCCTTCCGCCGCTTCGTGAACCATAACCTTGATTTTCATGCTGCCACCTCCGCGTTGACGCCCTGCCAATATTCCACCAGCGCTGCTGCCGCCCACCTCTATTATTTCCCTTTGGGCCGTTCGCGTGGGATACGTAGAACGCGCGGTTTAACATACAGCCAGCCTATCATCCAAATACGGCCTCGTAAATCCTCTGTAGAAATTGCCCAATTCGAACCATCACCGTGACCACAACAAGCCGCCTCATATAAAGCACGGCGCAACCGTATGCATTGGGACTCCAATAGGATTCAAAGGCGTCGAGCGTGAAGTGCGTAATGTCCTCCTGCCATCCGCACTTGCTTGTCCATGTTCCATCCGATAGCTGCCGTGCCATATGGGTCGGCTTCCAATCTTTGAAACCGTCCAGTGATTTAGGGATCGACGGCATCGGCGCATAAGATTTATGTATAGCGTACAGGACAACTTTGTCGTATAGGATTTCGCGTCCCGAGTGCTCGCAAATCCTATAGCCGAGCGAGCGGAAGGTATTTATAAAGCAGGAGATCGTTGATTCGCGTCTGATCCCACCAGGCCAGTACCCATCAGGCATCGGCCACCAAAAGCCGTGGTGGGTGTCTCCCGCAGCCCAGGCAATACAATTATAACTTCCAGGGTTGTTGGGCGGACCGGTTTCATCGCTAGTTTTCTCGTAACCAGCAGCAACCAGTTTCGGGAAGATGCTTTCTAAGAGGGTCAGTCGTGGCACAAGTTAGATGAGTTTCTTCCTCTTGCCCCATTGAATCCAAGCCTCTGCCATCTTCTTTCTGTTCCCCGCATCCCGTGGATCGAAAGGCCGGATCTTCGTTATTTCGCTCAGGGCAGTAAACCAGAACCCGTTATTTTGCTGGAGGTCATGTAGCAAGAAAGGCACGGCGTCCCATCCCATACTAACTATCTGTCGATATTTTTCGTTCTCGACCATCGCACTAAGCGAAGAAATGGTACGAACTTCCAACGCCCATTCTCCGGCCAGCCTATGAAATCTATTTTCGACTGTTCTGTCGATGGGTTTGGCCTGTTCAACAGCAACAAGAGATGAATCCATGAATACACGGCCAGGGGTCTTTAGGGGACACCAATCGGGGTACGGTTTTTCAGGTGCCGGATGGGAGTAGAAATCATCCTCCCGCACTCTCTTCGGCGGGTAGAAAATGTCTACTCGATCCATAACTGCTGTCGCCATCTCCCCCTCATTCCTTTGCAGCACCAAAAACAGGTAATTTTGGAACCACTGATCTTAGCGTCTTCGCTTTCGATGAAGCGCGCTCGATTACCGTCCTCAGTGTTTCTAAGTCCTCAGCGTCGAGAGAAACGTAAATTTCTTCATGTTGACGTTTGGAGCCACCACGATAAAAACCCAGTTTGAGTAAGTGGACAACGACCATCCCTTTGGGGCCATCCGCAACATTCGAGCCAAACACTGGACGAAGGTCAGTTAGAATACGTGTACAACAGAAGGTGCGCTCGTCCTCGGTTTGCAGGTCAAACACCTTTGCCCGCAATGAGAATGATTCCGCGCCTAAAACAGAATGCAGATTTCTACGAAATCCTTCCCGCTTATCGTCTGGAATCTGCCATTGTGATTTAGAGTCCATCGACTCAATGATATCATTTACGAACTCTTCAAGCGGAACCTCGTTTGCCACCCTGACGCCGTACAGTGCGCCGATGGCCTCCCCTATCGCTTCGTTGCCTTGGTCCAATGATGAAATGGCTGAAATTACGGCATTATAGCGATATTCGCTGGTCATGGTTACTGTATCCAAGACCTTACGAATCGCCTGTACACTGCGATCGTCCAGTTGACTGATTTCAAAGACCCCTTGACGATATTTCTCTGGAATGTCGAGTCCCGCCACCAGTTATTCCTCTTTATCCGTTTGGATGGTACCAAGTTCCGCTGAGCAGAGCATGGTATATCATGGGATGTGGCAAGTCAATCACGGTCAATTGTCACGGTCAATTGTCAACTCCACACTCATCATAGCAGACATCGGATGGGCGAGCCTAGCAATATGTTGCCCTAATTTGGACAGCCCAGGCACAAGGCGTGCCCTGCTTCCTTCATGCTTGCCGTGCCGCCTTTGCCGTTGCTTTGGCGAACGTCATCACACCTTTCTTCATATCGGCATCGATGGTGAGCGAGTCGCCGGGCGTCACTTCGCCGTCGAGCAGCTTCATGGCGAGGGGGTCCTGGATGAGCCGCTGGATGGCCCGCTTCAGTGGCCGTGCCCCGAACTGCGGATCATAGCCTTCGCGGAACAGCAATTCGTGAGCTTTCTCCGTCAGCGTGATCTCAATCTTGCGCTCACTGAGCATGCGGCGGAGGTGTTCAAGCTGCAAGTCGATGATCCTCTCGATTTCCGGCTTGCCCAGCGCGTTGAAGATCACGACTTCATCGATGCGGTTCAGGAACTCCGGCCGGAAGTGCTGGAGGAGCGAATCTTGAATCTTTTTCCGCAGTCCTTCGCTTAGCGTGCCCGCCTCGCTGACCGCGGCTCCCGGCTTCGCGGTCATGCCGATGGCGCGATCGACGCCGTTCATGGCCTCGTGGATGAAAGTGCTGCCGATGTTCGAGGTCATGA
>PLWR01000192.1:0-2174 GCA_003165615.1 Acidobacteriota bacterium
ACGTCATCGTGCGCAACATCATTGCCCACGGTCAGGGCTCCTGCCTGATTCTTGGACATCCGAATAGCTGGCTTGATGATGTGAGCCTGGAAAACATCAAGCTCTACCAGTCCACGGACAACACCCCCGGGTACGACAAATCGGTCCACGCCATGTATTTCCACTACGCCAAGAACCTGAAGGTGAAAGACGTTCAAGTGCAGTGGGAAAAGCCCGAATCGCCCAGATGGCAAAGTGCCATGTACTTCCAGGATGTCAAGGGACTGAAGCTGGAAGGTTTCTCCGGCGCGCCGGCGAAGGCGGAGTCCGATAATGCCGCGGTGGTTTTGGACCAGGTGGATGGCGCCGCCATCGTTAACTCAACGACGCAGGCGGGAACGAAGGTCTTCCTCAAAGTTAAAGGCGCCAAGAGCCAGAACATTTATCTGCATGGCAATGAACTGCACGCGGTTCACATTCCATATCAACTTGACAAGGATGTCAAAGCTGGAACGGTGAAGGAAACGAATACTTACTAGCAGTTATCTGCGGGACATCTCCGCTGGGTCATCACTTCGCCGCTGACGGCGCCCGGCGGAGTTGCTCGGCAGACTTCCGGATTTTCCGGGCGATCACTTTATCCAAGGCTGCTTCGAGTCTTCCACGAGGTGCGCAATGCTCCGAATAAAATTAAATCGCCGCGCAATTTTCGGTTTTCTGTTTGTGAGCCTGCTCGCGGGTGGTGGGCGGTTCGCTGCTGGTGCGGAAGGTCCCCCCCCGCCGTCCCATCTTCGGTGCGAATACCTGCCAGACCCTCCCGGGATTGACGTGCCTGCGCCGCGATTGTACTGGGTTTTGGATCACAGCCAGCGGGGGGAGAGGCAGACTGCCTATCAGGTCCTGGTTTCGGGTCGCCTCGAATCGCTCAATCATGACCAAGGCGACCAATGGGATAGCGGCCAGGTGACTTCCGGCGAATCCACACAGATCGTCTATCACGGCAAGCCGGTGGAGAGCGGGCACACCTACTACTGGAAGGTCCGCTACTGGGATAACGAAAAGCGGGCGAGTGATTACAGTTCTCCTGCGCGCTTCGAGATGGGTTTGCTCTCACGCCAGGAGTGGAAGGGGAAATGGATTACCGGTAACGAACTGCGCCGGGAGTTTCGCCTAGAAGGCAAAGTCGTCCGCGCCCGCGTTTACGTTACCGCGCTTGGTTATTATGAATTACGCATTAATGGGGAAAAGGTTGGTGACAAGTTGCTGGACCCCGCCTGGACCACCTACCCCAAGCGGGTCCTCTATTCCACCTACGACGTTACACGCGCACTCACCGCAGGCCAGAACGCTATGGGCGTAACGCTGGGAGGCGGATGGGCAACGCTCGGTTACGGGATGCGCGGCGAAAAACCTTACTACTCTCAACCTGCTCTGCTGCTGCAAATGAACATCGAGCTGGAAGGCGGCAAACGAATCAGTGTGGTGAGCGACGAGTCCTGGAAGGCCGGCCCCGGCCCCATTGTGAGCAACAGCGTTTACGACGGAGAAGTCTACGACGCGCGATTGGAGACGCCGGGATGGGACTGCGCTGCCTTCGATGAGTCGAAGTGGACTCCGGCGCAGGTTGTGGAGGGCTCAAGCGGTGCGCTATCCGCCCAGATGATGCCGCCGATTCGCGTGGTTGACACCCTGATGCCGCAGAAAATGACCAGCCCCCAGCCCGGGGTTTATGTGTATGACATGGGGCAGAACATCAGCGGATGGGCGCAACTGCGCGTGCGCGGGGCGCGCGGATCGGTTGTGAAACTGCGGTTCGCGGAGACCACCTTCCCGGATGGGAACATCAACCAGGAGAACCTTCGCTCCGCCAAGGCGCGTGAAGTTTATGTTTTGCGCGGCGAGGGCGAGGAGACTTTTGAGCCGCACTTTACCTATCACGGCTTTCGCTATATCGAAGTTACGGGTTTTCCCGGTACCCCCGGCCTCCAAACCATTCGCGGACGCCTGGCCCATACGGCAGTCGACACCATTGGGAGCTTCTCCGCCTCCACCCAGATATTGAATGATATCCAGCGAGCGATCTGGTGGACCCAGCTCACCAACCTGTTTAGCATTCCCACCGATTGCGATCAGCGCGACGAACGCCAAGGCTGGATGGGTGATGCGCAGATTTCCGCGGAAGAAGCGATGTTGAA
>PLWR01000192.1:2187-11365 GCA_003165615.1 Acidobacteriota bacterium
CGCCCCGCCGATCCCGCCTGGGGCACCGCTTATCCCACCATCTGTTGGTACATGTGGCAGCAATATCGCGATCGCCGCATCCTGGAAGAAAATTACGAGGGCATCAAGAAGTACGTGCAGGATCTGCGCCGCCGCGCTCCGGACAACGTTCTGCGATTCAATTTCAACGGCGACTGGATCCCCACTGATGAAGCGCCCGGTGAAGTGATTTCAGACGCTTACTATTACTACGATGTGACCATCCTCAAGAATGTCGCAGGCATTCTGAGGAAGACCGGGGACGAGCAGGATTACTCTCAGCTTGCCCGACAGATCAGGGATGCATTCAATCAGAATTTCCTGAATGCTAAAACTTACGAATATGGGGGCGGAAGCCAAACCGCCAATTCCATGGCCCTGGTTCTCGGGCTCGTCCCTGAGAACGAAATCGGTCATGTGGAGTGGCGCCTTTTCAAAGACGTCCTCTACTATCACAACACCCACCTGACCACCGGTTTTATTGGCACCAAGTTCTTGATGCCGGCATTGAGCGACTTCCACAACGTCGATCTTGCTTATGACCTCGCGGTTCAAACGACTTACCCGAGTTGGGGACATATGTTGGAGAGAGGTCTCACCACGATTGCAGAAATATGGCCGGACAAAGGCGAAAGAGGCATGTACTCGCACGATCACCCGGCGCTGGGTAGTGTGGGGGCGTGGTTTTATCAGGCGTTGGGCGGAATCAAGCCGGGCTCCGGAGGTGAGGGCTATCAGCATATCCAAATCACTCCTTTGATTCCAGAAGGCCTGCAATGGGCCAGCGCCAGCGTGGAGACAATTCGCGGGACAGTCTCTTCTTCCTGGACCTACTCTCCCCAAATGACCACGTTGGAAGTTACCGTTCCGGTCAACGCCGATGCGGAAATTCGGATCCCGAAGAACCCAAAAATCACGGAGGGCGTCATCCGTGAAGGCGACAAGGTGATTTGGCAGAAGGGCAAGTTTGTGGCCGGGGACGACGGTGTGACGGCCGCCCGCGAGGGAGACCGCAACATCATGGTCAGTGTGGGCTCAGGACGTTACGTTTTTCATTTGAGCGAGAATTAGCACCTTTCCTTATAGGTTCGTCGATGAAGTCAGTCCACAGAGCGCGCGGACGGTCAATTCTCTCGGCCGGGGGTTATTCATGAGATTCGCAAAGGCTACCTGGCTTCGCACGGCAGCAGCAGTAGTTGCCGCTTTTGTTATCGTCAGCCTTCTACCTGCGGCTGGCGCAGGGTCAGAAAGCGCCGATTTCTATGTGGCCTTAAACGGAAATGATGCGTGGTCTGGCAAACTCGCGGCGCCCAATCCGGCGGGAACCGACGGCCCCTTCGCCAGCCTTGCGCGCGCGCGGAATGCGGTCAGGGCGCTGAAATCGGTGGGGGGACCACCCACCCCGTTGACCGTCATGATCCGAGAGGGCAAGTACTTTCTGCATGATGCACTCACCTTCACCAACGATGACTCAGGCACCGCCCAAGCGCCGATCACCTACCGGGCTTATCCGGGCGAGCATCCGGTATTGAGCGGTGGACGGCGCGTCACAGGCTGGAAAACTTACCGGGGACAGATCCTGGTGGCTGACTTGCCGGATTCGAAAGGAGGCAAGGGGAAAGCACGGCAACTTTTTCTCAACGGAAAGCGGCAGATCCGCGCGCGCTGGCCCAACCTGGACCCCAACGATCCTTTGTACGGCGGTTGGTTGTTCATGCAGGGCCCGGCGGAGAAGGGCAGCATCGCCGCGTTTCAGTATGTGCAGGGGGCGCTGCCGCATCACTGGGCGAAGCCATCGGAAGGCGAGGTGGAATTCTACCTGGGGTCAGGGCAGTGGCGCAGCACCGTGCCGATCCAATCGATCGATGAACAGAGCCGCACCATCCGGCTGACGCATCCCGGCGTCCAGTTTGATGTGCAGCCCTGGTATCAGATCACTCCGTTTCGGGCCAACAATCTATTCTACGTCGTCAACCTCCTCGAAGAACTCGACCAGCCGGGCGAGTGGTGCTTCGACTCGGAGGAAGGACGGGTATACTTCTGGCCGTCCGCGGGCAAGTTAATGGCGACGGACGAAGTTGAGGTTCCGTGGCAGCGAAACCTCATCGATATCGACGGGGCCTCATGGCTGAAGATTTCCGGCCTGACCTTCACGGAAACGATGGACGGCGACAATTTCCATCACGAGGGCGTGCAGGGCGTGGGCGCGATGTATCCGCAGGCCAACTGGCAATTCGGCGGCGATGCCGTGCACCTGAAAAACGCCGAACACTGTACGATTGAGAACAACCGGTTCGACGCGGTGGGTTGTAATGCGATTTACCTGGAAGGTTACAACTACCGCAATGTGATCCGCCGGAATGACATTTCCGAAGCGGGCGCGAACGGCATCTGCCTGCTGGGAACCCTGGAAAAACATCCCCTCTTCAACCGGGTGGAGGACAACTCCATCCGGCGCATTGGAGTCCTGAACAAATATGTGGCTGGGATTTTTCTGGGATGAGCGACGGCAACATTATCGGCCACAACCTGCTGGAATACCTTCCCCACCATGCAATTAACCTTGGAAATAATCCCTGGGGAAGAAACATTATCGAATATAACGTGATTCGCCACGTCTGCCTGGAAATCATGGATACCGGGGCGATCAATTCCTGGATGGAGCAGCCCGCCAGCCAGGACGCGGAGCGGGTGGGCCATGTCATCCGTTTCAACTACATTGCCGACGTGTATGGCTTTCAGGTTAAGGACGGCAGAGTCGGCAGGGGCGACAGCGAACTTCTCAACGGCATTTACCTGGACAACTACACCAGCAACTGTCTGGTCTACGGTAACGTCGTTGTCCGCTGTCGAAATGGTATCCAGATTCATGCCGGGCGCAACAACGTCATCGAGAACAATATTTTTGTCAACTGCTGGGCCAATTACTTTAGCATCGACGCAGTTACAGGGGGTTCACCCTATTAGAAGAACATGGCGGGATTCCTCTCGGGCAACTACCTGTGGCGGAATATCAGTTACCAGACCAGCCCCGACACGGTTTACATGTACATCCACAATGGCTGGACGGAGCGCACTTTTGCGGATTCGAATTACAATCTCATTTACCACCAGGTCGCGGGGCAAATTCGGCTGGAAGACCGCCGCGGCGTGGGAAGGCGGGAGAAAGTTTCGACGCTCGCGGAATGGAAGGCGCTTGGATATGAAGCTGATTCTGTCCAGGCGGATCCGCTGTTCGTGGACCCGGAGCACGACAATTACCGGCTGAAACCGGACTCGCCCGCGTTCAAGCTGGGGTTCATGCCCATCGACATGGACAGCATGGGGCCTCGCAAGTAGGGCTGTGAATTTGAGGAGACGCATGGCACTTTTCTATTTTCTCCGGCACGGTGAAGCCACCTGGAACGCGGAGGGGCGCTGGTGCGGGCGCACGGACGTTCCACTGTCGGATGGGGGCCGGCGCCAGGCACAGTTGCTGGCGCAGCGATTGAGACCAATTTTGATCGAGGCCCTCTACTCAAGCCCTCTGGAGCGCGCGCTGGAAACCGCCCGCATCGTCGGCGAGGCCATTGGGCGGGAACCCGTGGTGGACCGCCGCCTGATGGAATTGAATTATGGCGCCTGGGAGGGCAGGACTTATGAGGAAAGCAGGCGGGCCACTCCTGACATCTACCGCGCCTGGGAAGCGGATCCGGCCAAGGTGGCTCCTCCCGAGGGCGAAAGTGGCGAGCAGCTGGTCGAACGCGTCACACCGTTTCTGGTGGAAGTTGCACAAAGGCACCAGGCCGGGAACGTAGTAGTGGTATGCCACCGAACCCTCTGCCGCCTGATCGCCTGCTACATCATGGGCGTGCCCCTTTCCGAATACCGGAAGCGCATCCCCATGGACAATGCCGCGCTCAACATCTTTGAAACACGGGAAGGGAAATGGCACGTGGTGGCGCTGAATGATACCTCGCACCTTACCCCAATCGCCGAGCCCGCTGCGGCGCTACAAGGCGAATGACCGGGACTCTCTGCGGGGCATATCCAATGGCTTGCAGAGTGGATTCCCGCCTTCGCGGGAATGACCGCACTTCGGAGCGCCCATGTCTCGCAAATGACACCACTACCCCTTCCGGCAACCCCTTGCCCGGCAAGATTGGGCGTGATAGGTTGACTCGTTCCCCCAAGGAGGATTTATGAATCAGCGCATGGCGCGAAGTATCAGCGCAAGGACTCCGGTGGCAAGAATAGCTTGTGCAATCTTACTGGCCGCGTTGGCAGCGGCCGCTTTCTCCGGCCGTCCTCTCGCGGCGGCGGATGGAGATTATCATCTTCTCAAGAAAGTTGTGCTGGGTGGCGAAGGAGGTTGGGACTACCTCATCTGCGACAGTGCCGCGCGCCGCGTTTACATTTCGCGGGGCACGCACGTCATGGTGGTGGATGCCAATAGCTATGCCGTGGTGGGAGACATTCCCGGCACGGAGGGAGTACACGGCATCGCCTTGGCGCCTGAGTTGGGCCGCGGATTTACCAGCAACGGCCGCACCAACACCGTCACGATTTTTGATCTCAAAACGCTGAAGGTCCTGGGAACGACGCCCACCGGCAATGGCCCTGACGCCATTGTGTACGATCCGGCTTCCCAGCGCGTCTTCACCTTTAACGGTCACAGTGGCGACGCGACGGCCATCGATGCGGGCTCGGGAAATCCCGTCGGAACGATCACCCTGGGAGGCAGGCCGGAGTTTGCCGCTGCCGACGGGCAGGGGCACATTTACAATAATCTGGAAGACAAGTGCGAACTCCTGCAAATCGATTCGCAAAAACTCACGGTGACTGCGCGCTGGCCGCTGGCGTCGTGTGAAAGTCCCTCGGGGTTGGCGATGGACAGAGAACACCGCCGGCTCTTCGTCGGCTGCCATAATCAGATGATGGCCGTGGTGGACGCGGACTCCGGCAGGGTGCTGGCGACACCGGCGATTGGCCAGGGTGTGGACGCCAACGCCTTCGACCCGGGAACCCAGCTTGCTTTCAGCTCCAATGGCGACGGCACGCTCACCGTCGTTCACGAAGACTCGCCGGAGAAGTTCATCCCCGTCGCGAGTGTCCCCACCCAGCGGGGTGCGCGGACCATGGCGCTGGATTTAGAGACGCATCATGTCTTTCTCGTGACGGCGGAATTCGGGCCGCCTCCCGCGCCCACGCCGGAGCATCCGCGTTCGCGGCCGCCAGCCATTCCCGGCACCTTTACGCTGCTGGTTTTTGGGCCGTGAATGGTGGCGGAGCCGCGTTAGCCACTCGGAGAGTTCGCCAATTTGGAAAGCCGTAATCATAGACCGCCGCCACAATGAACCGAAAGAGTTTAGTTACGTGACCACAGAACACTCCATTGACGGCCTGCCCCAGGCTTCTTCTATGGCGGGCGAACAATCTCCACCTTACCTGCTGCGCACCAGGTTGAGCGTGGTGTACTGCCTCATTCTGGTTGCCCTTGCCACGCTCCCTTACTTGAACTCTCTGCGCAACGGCTTTGTTTATGACGACTTCGATCAGGTTCTGGCCAATCCCTACCTTAGGAACTTCCATCACCTGCGGGAAATCTTCACGTCCTCGGTGTGGTCGTTCATGGGCGATTTTCGCGGTTCCTCCAACTATTACCGCCCGGTGATGTCGCTGGGATATTTATTCTGCTACCAGCTTTTCGGTCCGCACGCGCTGGGCTTCCACCTGGCCAATCTTCTGGCCAATGTGGGAGTTGTGCTGCTCCTTTTCCTGGTTACGTTCAGGATGTTTCGCTCCCCCGCCGTGGCGCTCCTGGCGGCGAGTGTCTTTGCGCTCCACCCCATTCACAGCGAAGCCGTGGATTGGATTGCCGCGGTCACGGAACTCGAGTTGTCGTTCTTTTTTCTTCTGACCTTCTGGCTTTTTCTCGCCTCTGCGCGCGCGGCGGCCAAGTGTTCGGTCACCTATCAGCTCGCCATGGCGGGGAGCTTTGTGCTTACCTTGCTTTCCAAGGAGCAGGCGCTCACGTTTCCGTTCCTCGCTGCACTTTATGAGCACTTCTTCCGCGAGGATCGCGCGGAAACCACCGCGGCCCAGAAAGTTCGGCGCTATGGTTCATTGTGGTTGCTCGTGGTGGTTTATCTGGCGCTCCGCGCCCGCTACCTGGGCGGATTCGCGCCCAGCCATGACCGCCCGGGATTTGGCCTGGGAGATCTGGTGGTTTCGGCCCTGGCGCTGATCGGCCGCTACTGCTGGAAACTCGTGTGGCCGGCCGAACTCTGCGCCTATTACGTTTTTCCCACCGATGTTGCCGCGCTCTATCCCTGGGCCCTCGGTGGCGCCGTGGCTCTGGCGATTTGTGCGTTAGCCTTTGCGGTTCTGCGGAAATCCAACTGCCAAGCCGCATTCGGAGTGGTCTGGCTCCTCGCCACCGTTGCCCCGGCATTGAATGTGCGCTGGATGACCAGCAACCCCTTCGCGGAGCGTTACCTCTATCTTGCCTCTGTGGGATTCTGTTGGATCGTGGGCTGGGCAGTTGTCCGAGCGTGGGAACTGCTTTCTCTTCGTGGCAGTCAATGGCGCGTCGCGTTGCCTCTCGCGGCCGGGCTCATGGCCACGCTTGGAGTATTTCGCATCGTCATTCGCAATCGCGACTGGCGGGATAATCTCACCCTTTATACCGCGACCCTTACGGTCTCACCTGACGCGTATTACATTCACAACAATCTAGGGGCCGTCTACTGGGGGCAGGGAAACATCCCGGCGGCAGAACGGGAATGGCAAACCGCTCTGCGACTGGCGCCCACCAGCGAATTCGCCCTGCACAATCTCGGTTTGGCGGCCAATGCGGAGAAGCGCTATCCCCACGCGGAACTCCTCTTCTTGCGCGCCCTGGCGATTCGGCCGAATTACAGTGATGCCCATTTGGACCTGGGGAAAACTTATGAGGCCACCGGCCATTGGAAGGAAGCGGAGCCCCAGCTTATCGCCGCCGAAAATCTTTCCCCTCTCAGCGCTCGGGCGCACAATGCCTTGAGCGAATTTTATTTTGACACGCGGCGACTGCCTGAGTCGGAGGCGGAAGCGCGCCGCTCCGTGGAAATCGAGCCCACCCCGCAAGGGTACTGGGACCTGGGATTGGCGGAATGGCTCAAGGGAGACCGCATCAGCGCCGAGCGCGCTTTTCTGGATGCTGCGGCACTGAGCCCTGCCGACAGCCGGGCACATTTCATGCTGGCACTCTTGTACATGGACTCCCGCCGTAGTCCTGACGCCATCCGGGAATACCGCGCGGGGTTGCAACTTGATCCCACCAACGCCGATGCTCTTGCCAACCTCAAAAAGTTGGAATTTCAGGAGGCACAACACTAATGAACCGTGGTCGAAATTGGGCGAAATCCTTGACGGCTGGCGATGGTTCGTTTATTCTCAACACCGCTTGGAGTGGAGGAGAAGCCTTGCGGGCCGGAAGAAAGTCAACGCATGCGTTGACATTCCCTCACCCCTGGGGTAAGTTCAGGAATGGGACTTGCGTCCCCTCCCGTGCCCTATGACTCCTGAGATGAGCGTCGTTGAGGTAACCCTTGAGAGTGACCTCAAGAATGTCGAGGTGGCGGAGGAGATTACCCGCCGCGTGGCAGGGACCGCCGGATTTGATGAGGACGAACAGCAACGCATTGAAATGGCCGTGCACGAGTCGATGATTAATGCCATCTGGCACGGCAATAAGAACGATTCCAGCAAAAGCGTTTGGTTGCAGTTCAAAATTCATCGCGACCGGCTGGAAATACACATCCGGGACCAAGGTAACGGTTTCGATCCCAAGCGCATCCCCGATCCGCTGGAAAATGAAAACCTCTTGAACGTGTCCGGGCGAGGGATTTTTCTTATTCGCGCCTTTATGGATGAGTTCAAGGTGGAAAATGTCAACGGCGCGGGGACGGAAGTGACCATGGTCAAACGCCTAAATTCCGGAATTCAGACTAAACAAGGAGGAACCGACCTTGAGCATGAAAGCCACAATACGACAAGTTGATTCCGTGACGGTCGTGGATGTCAGCGGCAGAATCACTTTGGGAGAAGGGTGCACCCAGTTGCGTGAGTTGATCCGCGACCAACTGAGCAAAGGTAACAAGAACCTCTTGTTGAACCTTGCCGATGTCACCTACATCGACAGTTCGGGGATCGGCGAACTGGTGAGCGCTTATACGGGTGTTTCCAAGCAAGGTGGGGCCTTGAAACTTCTAAACCTTACGAAGAAGGTTCATGACCTCTTGCAAATTACTAAACTCTATACGGTCTTCGACGTTCACGACGACGAGGCCGGTGCGATCAGCAGTTTCGCCAAAGCCCCCAATACTTAGGGGGGCGGCTGGAGAGCCTGCAAGCCGGCGCGCCCGGCGCCTTTCCGGCAAGAGTTCAGCGCCCCCGTTGCCGGCGGGCGGCCAACCCCATTTGGCCCGCTTCATCGCGGGTCGATTTCCTTTGATTTGGTTGCTGGTTCGGCGCTTCCTCGGAAGGTAAACCGGGGAGGCGCCTGCCCGCGCCCCCTTCCCTCTTCCGCCAGACTCGGTGCAGTTCGACTTGGCAGCAAATTCAAGCTAAAGCGCGAAGTCAGGCCGGCAGCGCAATTGAGTCACACCTTACCGGTTTTCCAGGGGCGAACGGGTTTCCCTATCGACTGGAACTTGTTCAATTGCCGCGGCGGGAAGGCCTCCCAAAAGGGTTACCACGAAGGGGTGGCCTTCACTCATAAGCTTCAACCGGCAGACTATTTGCCATTGCGGAGTTGTTTGCGCCCAATTCGTGGGATCAAGAAGGGAGGGAAGCGAAAGGATGACGGGTTGGGGTAACAATGCCTTCAGGTTTCCACCCACAATGTGGATCAGCTCACTTAATGCGTCGAGGATCTCGTCGCTCCCGGTCTTGTCGGCTTCCACTTGGAAAATGACGGATGCGATTAATCGAGCCAACGGGGGGGAGCAGTGCAAGCGCACTTCCCCATCCCACGCGCCCGAAAGTTTAACGCACACGGTGAATTCCCCGGCCGCGGAATACTCCGCTGAGGCGGGACGATCAACTTGGAATCCCAGGGTAGAGGTCCAGGTGTCTTGAACAATCTTGTAAAAGGTTTCCTCTGTGACCAGCATGGTAGCTCCCTAGGTTTTTCGAA
>PLWR01000454.1 GCA_003165615.1 Acidobacteriota bacterium
CTGCGTCGACTTTGACGGGACCCTGTTATCGGGACCGTGGGTCAATACGACTCTCGTTTTCCTCGAACCGGATGTTGGGCAGTTGGCACTGGCCAGACCGTTCAAAGAAATGAAAATACATCACTTGTCATTCCTAATGGCCTCAGGGCCGACCCGGCAGGTGTCGTGCAAACCCGCCAGGTGCCATGAGCGGGCGACAGGTTTCGTCATGCAGGTCCGTCCATCTATTAATATTGCCGTAACATTAGGAGTGCTATAATTTGCTCGTGCGTCAACGTATTGTCATTATTGAAGACGAGCGCGACATTGTAGAACTGGTCCGCTATAACTTCCGCAAAGAGGGCTTTGAAATCGAAAGCTTCTCCCGCGGTCGTGAGGGATTGGAGTATCTCCGCCGCAATCCCGCCGACCTGGTGCTGCTCGACATTCTGCTTCCCGACGAAGATGGATTTGAAATCTGCAAGCGCCTGCGTGCCGACGAGCGGCTGAAGTCTTTACCCGTGATTTTTCTCACCGCCAAGAGCGAGGAGATGGACCGCGTGCTGGGCCTGGAAATCGGCGCGGACGATTACGTGGTGAAGCCCTTCAGCCCGCGCGAACTGGTGGCCCGGGTAAAAGCCGTATTGCGCCGCCAGGAACGTGTGGCCGAGAAGAAGGAAGTGGTGGAATCGGGGGCATTGCGTCTCGACACCCGCACCCAGGAAGTGACCGTGCGCGGACGTCTGGTGGAGTTGAGCGCGCTGGAGTTCAAGCTGCTCTACTTCCTGGCTTCGCACCCGCGTCACGTCTTCGATCGCGACCGTCTGCTGGATGAAGTTTGGGGCCGTGACTGCTTTGTGACCCCGCGCACCGTGGACGTGCACATTCGCCGCCTGCGCGAGAAAATCGANNATTTTCGATTTTGGATTTTGGATTACGGACGGTGCATGCCGCTCCCTTTCGTTGATCCCAAAACATGAATTCCCAAGTGACGCGTCGCGCGATGGTGTGGGCCGCCGTGAAGTGCAGCAAAGTCGTTGCTCCCCGGGATGCATTGTGGTGTAATTCCCCACGGCAGCGGCCGCCAGTCGCAACCCCAGCTCATTCTCCGTTTTGGATTTTCGAATTTGGATATTGGATTTGCGGCCATGGGGCGCCAATCCCTCCCCAATCCAAAATCGCCAATCCAAAATCCAAAATGCTATGATCTTCCGCAGCCCCATATTTCGCAAGCTTCTGGCCATCGCCTTCCTGCTGATTGCGGTGACCCTGATTATTGTGGATTTCCACCTTACGCGCTACACGGCTGATCGGGAAGTACAGCGCGTGGAGCTGCGGTTGGAAGCGGAGGCGCGAATCCTTCAGGCGGAAGTTGCCAATGTTCCACGGCCCCAACTGGAAGATTGGGCCCGTCAGGCCTCGGAGCGGGCCCGCGCGCGCGTTACGATTGTGGACCCGCAGGGCGCGGCCCTGGCCGATTCCCACCACGATCCCGAGACCATGGAAAACCACGGCAACCGTCCGGAAATCATCGCGGCTCACCGGGACGGCGTGGGCAGTTCCATCCGTCACAGCGCCACCATCAACCAGGATCTCTGCTATACAGCGATGCGCCTGACTTACCACGATGAGCCGGGGTACATTCTGCGCCTAGCGGTGTCGCTGGATGACGTGGATTCTTCCATTGCCGCGGTGCGCTGGCGAATTCTTCGCGCCTCGTTCTACGCCGCGCTGGTGGCTCTGATCTTCGCCTATTTCTTCTCGCAGTCTTTTACCCGGCGCATCGCCCGGCTGCGTGCCTTTGCGGAAGGATTGGTGGACGCGCACTTTTCCCAAACGCCGCTGCCGGATGCCAACGATGAACTGGGCGCGCTGGGGCGCTCGCTCAGCACCACCGCCGTGCAGCTTCGCGACTTGGTGGACCGGCTGAGTGTGGAGTCAGCGCAGCGGGAAGCGATTCTGGCCAGCATGGTAGAAGGTGTGCTGGCCGTGGACAGCAATTTACGCATCACCTTCGCCAATGCGTCGTTTGCGCGCGCGGTGGGGGCGCCCAATCCGATTTCCGCCAAGACGCCTTTGGTGGAACTGGTGCGCGCCCCGGAGTTGCGCGAGGTCCTAACGCGGGTGTTGACCACCGGCGAATCGGTGAAGCGGCGCATGCAGGTACCCTCGGCCGAGCGCGTCTTTGAAGTGCAGGCCGCCCCGCTCACTTCGGGGACAGCGCGCGGCGCCATTGCCATTCTGCACGACATCACCGACCTCGAGCGGCTGGAGCGCATCCGCCGGGATTTTGTCGCCAACGTCTCACATGAGTTGCGCACGCCGCTCACCGCCATTCGCGGATACGCTGAAACGCTGCTGGAAGGGGCTCTGGAAGACCAGGAAAACAATCGCCGCTTCCTTGAAATCATCAAGGCGCACGCTATCCGCTTGAACAACATCTCCTCGGACCTGCTGACGCTCTCGGAGCTGGAAGCGGGCAAGGCGCGGCCTGAACCGGAACCCGTCTCCGTGCGTGTGGCCGTCCAGTCGGCCATGCGCACTCTGGAGGCGGAAGCGCGCCTGCGAGGCGTCTCCTTGGTCTGCGGGCGTATGGAGGACGCGCAGGTGCTCGGAGACCGCCTCCAAATTGAGCAGTCGCTGGTCAATCTGCTCGATAATGCCGTCAAGTTCAACCGGCCCTCCGGTGAGGTGTTGATGGAAGTCACTCGCGCCGTCGACGGTCGCGTCCGGATCACTCTCACCGATACCGGCATCGGAATTCCCCACGACGACCTGCCGCGCATCTTCGAACGCTTCTATCGCGTCGATAAAGCCCGCTCGCGCGAAGTGGGCGGCACCGGCCTGGGACTCTCCATTGTCAAACACATCATCGAGCGCATGAATGGTACCGTCAGCGTCGAAAGCCAATTGGGGAAAGGCTCAACGTTCACACTGCTGCTCCCCGCCGCCCCCTGAAGCTCACGCCGAAAATCGGTAGTGGGGCAGTTTGGTTTTTTGTAGCGGCGGTCAATGACCGCCGACCTTTTGATTCAATAAATCCGGCGCTCATAGAGCGCCGCTACAGCAAACCGCACCACTACCCGAAAATCAGCAGCCACAAAGCAAGAAGCGTCCGTGGTTTGCCGTCGATGCTCTAACCCGCATTTCTCACCACGGGTTCGG